>JAGRBY010000197.1 GCA_020433835.1 Anaerolineae bacterium
GTGGGGCGGCCAGCTCGAAAAGTGGCAAGCGGGCGCGTTCGATCCCAACGGCGCAGAACCCGATCCCACCGCCCCGGCCTTAGGGCCGAGAGTGGCTAAACTGGCCCCGGATATGCTCCATTTCGACGGCCCCGTTGCCGAAATCGCTATCATCGACGAAAATGGTCAACCGCTTCTGGCCGGTGATCACGACCGCCGCTTTTTCGAGGCGGCCTGGCTGCACAAGTACAACGGCACCTACTATTTCTCCTATTCTACGGGTGATACCCATCTCCTTGTCTACGCCACCAGCGACAGCCCGACCGGCCCGTTTGTTTTTAGAGGGACGATTCTGACGCCGGTTATCGGCTGGACAACGCATCATTCTATTGTTGAGTTTCAGGGGCAGTGGTATCTGTTCTATCACGACAGTTCGCTGTCGGGTGGGGTTACGCATAAGCGCTCTGTGAAAGTGGCCGCGTTGAATTATAACGCCGATGGCACTATCCAAACGCTTAATCCTTGATGGCGGCGGCAACGTGGTCGCCTCGGTCATGCGCTCGCTGCGCAAGAAGCTCGATCAGCCCGCAGCGGCTATCGAAACGATAACCGGTCTGGGCTATCGTTTTCGAGGGTTTTGAGGTTTATACAAACTAATACAATGGAGGCAACTATGAAAGAAACGTTGCAATCGGGTATTCGCTATGAACACAAGTTCATTGTCCCTGACTCGAAAACCGTTCCGGCGCTCTATCCGGAGTCAGAAGAGTTTGTGGCCATGCCCGAAGTTTTTGCCACCGGCTTTCTGGTCGGTTTTTTGGAGTGGAGCTGCATCAAGGCTATCAATCCCCATCTCGATTGGCCCGCAGAGCAGACGGTCGGCATCCATATTGATGTCAGCCACGAAGCGGCCACGCCGCCCGGTTTCGAGGTGACGGCCATTGTGGAGTTAATTGCGGTTGAGGGCAAAAAGCTTATCTTTACCGTAGAAGCCCATGATGGTGTTGATCGCATCGCCCAAGGACGTCACGAACGGTTCGTGATTAATAAAGCAAAGTTCGATGCCCGGCTGGGGATGAAAAAGGATAAAGCAAAGTAACGTTCCGTTTTGGAGATGGGGAGATAAGGGTTTAGAATTTTGTCTTGTCAATCTTATATGAGTTACGCAGTTCAAAAGGTGACAGTCACTTTGATGCCATAAATCGTGCTATGTGGGCCAAACGGACGTTCATTTTCAATGAATAAGTGACTGTCACCTTACCAGATACGCCCAACTGCGTAAGTCCTATCTTACTTAAAAAAGAAGTGATAAAGGGAGATTACTATGGATGCTTTAACGCAACAACTCATGCAACAATTATCCGGCGATGATATATCCCAAATTAGCCGGCAAATTGGCGCGGATAATCAGACGACCGGCATGGCCTTGTCGGCGGCCATACCGCTGCTCGTGTCGGCCTTAGCCAATAATGCTTCCCAGCCGGCTGAGGCACAGGCGTTACATCAGGCCTTGGCTGAAGATCACGATGGTTCAATCTTAAACAATATGTCAGGCTTTCTGGGTAATCCTCAGGCGGCTAATGGAGCTGGAATTCTGGGCCACATTTTAGGTAGTCAGCAGTCTGGGGTCACGCAAGGGTTGGCTCAGGGTACCGGATTGAATAGTAATCAAATCGGCCAACTGCTGGAAATTGCGGCACCGCTGTTGATGGGCTTATTAGGACAACAGCAGCAGCAACAGGGTTTGAACACGCCCGGACTGTCGGATTTTCTGGGTGGTCAACAACAGCAAGCGCAACAATCAAATCCAGATATGATGCATATTTTAAACAATTTGCTGGATATGGATCATGATGGTTCGGCTTTGGATGATATTTTGAGAATGGCGAGTAACCTATTTAGGGGGCGATAATCCTTTAATCTCAGGAGTTCGCACTTCTCAAGGTGACAGTCACTTGAGCTGCTTGTGGGCCTGGATAGGATAGAAGAAATAGCCAGTCTGTAAATCGGCCTCTATGGCAAAGGTAATCATCACCGCAGATTGCGTACAATATCCTCAATCGTTCTACTTTTAGACATCGCGTGCAGATTGCTCACGGTGTCGTTTGGTAACAGAGGTTCCAATTCGGCCAGCAGCCGGGCGGCCCGATCCTGATTGCTGCGGCTGCTGACCGGATGGTTTAAAGCCAGCGCCAGCCCCTCTAAGATAGGCGGCCAGGCAAAATCGCCGCGTTTGATGTGTAGGGCCACCATGCCCACCACGGCATCGAGCATAGCCGGTACGGCCTGGATCGACTCGGCCAGCGTTAGCGCGACGGCAAAGTGATCGGCCGCCGCTTCGATTTCATCCAATTCATTGGAAACATAGCCCAGCTTGTTGCGCGTTGAGATAATGCCCCACTGGTTGCCAATCTCCTCAAAAATGGCCAGGCTTTCTTGGTAAAGCTGTCTGGCTCCCGGATACTCACCCAATTTCTGGAGTACATCGCCTAAATAAGATAAGCTCAAAGCAATGCCCCGGTCATCACCAATGGCCTGGCAAATGGCCAGACTTTCCTCAAAGGAGCGTTTGGCTTCCGAGTAGGCATCGACGCTAAATGCGACCTGCCCCAAAATATGCAGGGCAAAGGTAATGCCCCGATGGTCGCCAATGGCTCTTTTGATGGCCAGACTCTCTTGGCACAACTGGCGGGCCTGTTCATAATCGCCTTTGAGATAGGCCGCCTGCCCCAAAATGGTTAGGGCGACGCCTTCACCAAAGCGATCTTTGATCTCGCGGCAAATTTCCAGACATTCAACCAGATGCTCCTCAGCCAGTTGGTACTCACCCAAATGGCGATGCGCTGCCCCCAGATAATTAAGCGGAAAGGCCAGCGCCGGTCGAGCCGCGTCGCCGGCCTGGCGCAAAATCTCTAGGCTGTGGTGCAGCAGTTCGATAGCCGGTTCGTACTGCCCCAGTTGGAAAACAAACCACCCCTGCCGGGCCAGCAGTTTACCCCACACAATTGGGTTGGCCGCCGATGCTGCTGTGTCGCCACTTTTTTCGAGTGCGCTCGCGGCCCGCTCAAACGCTTCAGCCCCTTCCTTAAACCCACTGCGAATATCATAAAAATGAAAGAGACTTTCCAACGCCTGCTCAACGGCAGCCCATCGACCCCGTTCAATTGCCCACTGCCAGCAGATACGCACATTCTCGATATCGGCATTGATTTCGGCCAAGGCCGCACGCTGGTTGCCGCCTTGAAGCGCCGTGGTGCGCTGCGCCAAGAAATCGGCAAAGTACGCCCCGTGGCGATCCTCGGCCTCTGCTTTCTCTGCCGGTAGCTCCTCCAGCTTATCGAGGGCATACTGCCACAGCAAATGGTGTCGCTCAAAACGGCCGGACTCCATACGCTGTAGCAGCGACTTGTCGATGAGCGACAGCAGCAGCCCCAGCGATGCGCCCACAACCGCCTCCGCTGCCTCGCGCCGGAAGCCGCCCCGAAATACAGCCAACTGCCTAAATACCCGCTGTTCTTCACCTGATAGGAGCCGCCAGGAATAGTCGAAAACAGCCCGGACGCTGCGCTGCCGTTCCGGCACATTCCGCAGCGATGTCGTCAGAAAATCGAGGTTGTTGCGAATCTCCGTCACAATCTCGCCGCAGGTCAACACCCGCAGCCAGGTGGCGGCTAGTTCAATTGCCAGGGGAATACCCTCAACCAGACGACAGATTTGTATGATAGCAACTCTATCTTCGGTCGATGGTTCAAATGCGGGCACAACGGCTTTGGCCCGCTGCATGAAAAGTTGAACCGCACTGTTCTCTTGCGTTTTTTGCCAGGCGACATCACCCACGGTTAAGCGAGACGTAGCCGGCCGGTCATCGGGTAGAGCAGGCAGGGCTAACCCGTGGATGGGCAGCAGTTGCTCGTCCAGCAGGTTCAACCGCTCCCGCGATACCGTTAAAATTTTGACTTGAGGGGCGTTCATCAGAATTTGGTCGATGAGGGCGGCCCCATCCAGCCCCGTTTCGGGAGCCGATAGCAGATGCTCAAGGTTGTCCAGCACCAGCAGCATTTCTTTTTCGCGCAGATAGTTGAGCAACTGTTCGGCCGGGTCGCCGCCGCTATAAAAGGAAAAGTCGAGCGCATCGGCCAGGGTCGTCACCAAAAAATCAGCCGAACTCAGCGATTCGAGTGCCACAAAGTAGATGCCGTGAGAAAATTCGATGAGGTTATCGGCATCGGTTTCTTTTACCTGCCAGGCGGCTTCAAGCGCCAACCGGGTCTTGCCGATACCGCCAGGGCCAACCAGCGTCATCAGCCGGTAGCCGGGCCGGCGAAAAAAATCGGCCACCTGCTTTAGCTCGTCAGTGCGATTGACCATTGGCGTGGCCGGCGAAGGCACGCGGATTTTAAGCGTGGGGCGTGATGGCACGGGAGGGGGTGGTGGGGTCGTTGGTAGTGGCGCTGTCGCGAGCGACTCAAGGCGGCGGTCGCTCCGGTTTTTTATCTCACCGGCCTGAATGCGCTGTACCAGGGCGGTGGTCTCCTCCTCCGGTTCGGCCCCCAGTTCATCCTCCAAGACACGTTTGCAAAGATCATACTGGGCCAACGCGGCGGCACGTTTGCCGTTACGGGCCAGCAGTATCATCAGATGGCGATGGGCCTGCTCTTGCCAGGGTTCCAATGCTAACCAGCGGCGGGCGAAGGTCTCGGCCTGGTCATCGGCTGCGTGCATAGCGTGATAGGCCACCAGTGTTTCCAGCAGTTCAACCACCTGCCGCCGCCAGCCTTCTTGCTGGCTTAGCAGCCACGACTCAAATTCGGGGCAATCGTCCAGATAGTAACCGCTCATAAAATCGCCCTGATACAGGGCGACGGCCTCGGCCAGTTTATCGGGTTGGATTGGCTCATTGTCGGTGGCAGCCATATCCGGTGATAGCTCTGCCAGGTTATGGGCGCTTTGTGTCCAGGTAAAGCGCCCACTTTGCTGGGCCAGTTGCTCGAAGGCCAGGGCATCGACCCAGTATGTTGAGGAGGGTTGAAACTGGACGTTGTGATAGTCGGCCTGAAAGGCATCGGGTAGACGGCTGGAAAGCTGGCTCAATTCGCGGCTAAGATTGCGTCGGCCGCGTGCCTCTGATTTTTCTCCCCAAAACAGCCCGGCCAACTGGCTGCGCGACACCGGCTGCTGCTGCCGGATTAAGTAACCCAGTAGAGCCAGCGCCTTGCGGGAATCAAAACTTTCTACGGTCTGGTTGTCCTTTTCAACCCGGACATTCCCAAACAGGTATATACGATAGTTAGACGCCACAGTCTCCTCTTTTTTATTGAAAAAAACAGTTTCCGAACAGTTTGTGGGGTAGTTTCCGAACAGGTCTCCTTTATATTCTAAGCCATAACGATGAATTAACAAACTTACATTGGTTGGACGGTTTGGTAGAACCAACCCCACGGAGACAACAATGGCTGTAAATACAAAAGACATCTTATGGAAAATGGCTTCAATGTTAACCTGGCGTTCGCGTCGCTTGGTAAGTCTGGCTGAATTTGTTGGCGACGACTCGGTCGAAAACGCATCTTTCCAGGGGCTTCAAGCGGTGTCGCTGGCTCACATTCGTGGCAGCGCCAGCGCGGGCCGATGCAAAGATTTCGACGTTAACTTTCGCCCCACCAATCGTCACAGTGAAGATCGTTGGATGGGCATTTACCAGGCCAGAACCAAAGGTCGGGGCATGCCGCCGGTAACGCTTATTAAGGTGGGTGATATCTATTTTGTTGAAGACGGCCACCATCGCGTCTCTGTGGCCTGGGCTTTGGGGGATGAGCAGATTGAAGGGCAGGTTACGGTTTGGGAATTGGGCGAATCGCAGTCGGTCGAGATGTAAAGAGAGGCTAAGGCTGAGGCGAAGGCTAAGGAAGCAGTTGTTTTGTAAGGAATCTATTAAATCTCATTATTTCATAAGGGAGAAACAATCATGCAAAGCTGGTTAAAAACAATGGTAATCGGAGCAGTTATCGTAGTAGGCGCTTTTATGGCTAATCCAGCGTGGGCTAAAGAGCCAATTCAGGTTACGCGTGGTCAGTTTGCCCGCTATGCGGATGGCTTGGATAAGGATTACGATATCGCCGGTATGGCCACAATGGTCCGCAGTGCCGGGGGATACACGTCCGTAGTCGTCAGAGTGTATGGGCTGGCCCCGAATACGGACTATGCGGTTCACGTTCATAACCAGGCTTGCCGCATCGAAGCCGGTGGCGCACATTATCAGCACGAAGTGGGTGGCGCAGTGGATGCGACCAATGAAATTTGGCCGATTGTAACCACCAATTCAGGTGGCAACGGCTATAGCAAGAGCGTGAATGATTTTGTGGCCGGCTTAGAAGCCCGTTCGGTGGTCATTCATGATACAGACAACACCCGTCTGGCCTGCGCCGACCTACGCAATATCGCTGTCACGCCGTATACGTTTAGCACAAAGAGAATTCAAGAACTGGCCCAATTAACGGCCTACGTTGACAACCCGGAATTGATGGCCGCGGATCGTTTCCAACCGGCCGCTTCCTTGAACATCGCGACTAGTTTAGCCGACAATCCCGAACTGATGGTCGCCCAACGCTACGAATTCATCGGACAGGATGGTGTTACGCTAGGCTCAACCCACTATGCCAACAATCCCGAACTGATGGTTGCCGAGCGCTTCCAGGCAGAAATACCCCTCGAACTGGGTTTTATCGACACCTTCCAGGGAATGGAAACGCGATATTAGACCCGGCTATAAACGCGTAGTTTGCGGTCTCTGAGTAGTGCAGGCTAAGCCAATAGCCTCCCGTAGCAAGATTGAGGTGAGTGGGGCAGAACCTAAGCAGTAGATATGTAAGGGTTCGTAGGACAAACTTAAGTTTGTCCTACGAACATCATTTACGGAGAAGATTATTATGAAACACTTACCTACCCCTCTCTTTCAACTTCACCCAGGTGACTGGAACGGCTTTCTAACGCTTGTCACCGACAATCTCGCCAAGATTGTAATTTTGCCGGCCATTCTGATTGGCACTTTTCATTTCTCGCCGGCTATGGTTTTCGGCAAGATTATGCCCGGTCTGGGGCTAACGCTGCTGGTTGGGCTGGGTATGTTTGTCTGGATGGCCACCCGCCTGGCGCACCGCACCGGACGATCCGATGTTACGGCGCTGCCCTACGGTCTTTCTACCCCGGTCATGTTCGTTTATCTGTTCGCCATCATCGGGCCGATCTATTTTGCCAGCAACGATGCGCTGTTGGCCTACCGCATTGGGCTGGGCGCGGCCTTTATCGGCGGGCTGGTCGAAATCAGTGGGGCGTTGGTTGGCCCGTGGTTGCAAAAGGTTACGCCTCGGGCCGGATTGTTGGGCACCATCGCCGGGGTAGCGATTGTCTGGATTGCGATGGTGCCCAGCGCCATCATCTTCTCCAACCCCATCATCGGGTTGCCGTCGCTGTTTGTGGTGTTGTTGGGCCTGATCGGGCTGTACCAATTCCCCTTTCGCCTACCGGCCGGACTGGTAGCGATTGGGATGGGAGTCTGTTTGGGGTTCGTTACCGGCGACTCAAGCTTTCGCTTCGATAACGTGGGCTTCTACCTGCCGACACCGATCCTGGGCGACCTGTGGGCCGGTCTCCAGTTGATTGGGGGACGGCCGGAACTACTGGCGATTATCCTGCCCATCGAAATCTACAACTTCATCGAAACCATGGGCAACGTCGAAAGTGCGCGGGGGGCCGGTGACGATTACGATACCCGCCACTGTATGCTGGTTGACGGCTTCGGCACTTGCCTGGGCGCACTGTTTGGTTCGCCCTTCCCCACCACGGTTTATCTGGGCCACCCGGCTTACAAGCAGATGGGTGGGCGCACCGGCTACGCCCTGTTGACCGGCCTCTTTCTGTTCGGGGCCAGCCTCATCGGCCTGTTTGCCTTTTTGCAGCATCTTATCCCGGCGGCGGCGATTGCGTCGCTGCTGGTTTTTGTCGGCATCGTGATGACCCACTATGCCTTTCAAGCCACACCACCGGCCCACGGCGTGGCCATCGCTTTTGCCCTAATCCCCCACATCGCCGACCTGCTCAAGAAGCAGTTGGACGGCACTCTGTTTGAGGTGCTTAATCAGGGCGCTATCACGCCGGAATTAGCCCTTAGCCTGGCCAGCAATCAGGGTGTTTATTGGGAAAGCTACGGCCTCCTGTCCCGAGGTGCCATCATCACCGGCTTGCTGTGGGGATCGATACTGGCCTTTTTGGTTGATCGCAACCTGCCCAAGGCGATGCTCTTTAGCAGCCTGGCGGCCGGGCTGTCGCTGGTCGGCCTCATTCACGCCGAGCAGATTGGCCTCTCGCTCTCGCCGATGACCGGCGGCTACGTGTTGCTTACGTTGCTGCTGGGCCTCTTTTACCTGGCGGAAAGGCAGCCGATCGAAACAACCGTGCGGGAGAGTAT
Organism: Anaerolineae bacterium; assembly: GCA_020433835.1. Next base: position 8,441 of record JAGRBY010000197.1, read on the forward strand.
CGAGGTTGATGGCGATCCGGTGGTGGGGTAGCCTGTCGCAACCGAATGAATTCGGTCGCTGCTAAACAAAACCTGTTAAAACAGGTTACTTGGTTCCCTCTTAACGTGTTTTCAACACGTTTCTTTTATCAGGCTGTGAATTCATTCGCAGCTATTAATTAAAATGGTTGACAATTTCATGCTTCACGCTTATTATCTGCTCAACTCCGTCCCCAAGACCACAGTCCCTACCGTACGAAAACCTTTTTTGGTCCGAATAGCATACCGGTTGGCTCGACGTCGGCCAACCCCGTTACAGGAGAAAATCGTCTCATGCAAATGCCACGTAAACTTTACCGTGTCAGCTCACTGACTCCAGGTTCGTTGTTGCTTGTCTTTCGAAACTGGTTTGGCCTCGCAGCTATCCTGCTGGGTGCCATCATTACACTGCACCTGGCCGTCACTCCCACTCAGGCCCAAGAGCCGGTGGTGCCGCTGCCCCGTAACCCCAGTTGGGTTTCCGGCGAAATTCTGGATGCCCAAACCCCAGCGTCGCTCTGCAACACCTGGGGCGATCTGGACGGCGACGGCGACCTCGATATGGTGGCCGGTCACGTTCCTTTTCGGGGCTTGCTTATTCTACTCAACCAGGGGCTGGACGCTCAAAATAACTTGATAATGGTCTCCCAACTGCTGCCCACCACCGGCTGGTTTACCTCAAGCTGCGCTCTGGGCGACCTCGACCGCGACGGCGATTTAGACCTGGTCGTTGGCAAAGCCTATGGCCAAGATCAGATTTTTGCCAACAACGGTCTTACCGACGACGGCTGGCTCAACCTGGAGCAAGTCTGGATCGAGGAACCAACGCAGGCCAATGTCACCTCCCAGGTAGCTCTGGGCGACATCGATGGCGACGGCTATCTCGACCTGGTCATCAGCGGCAAAGATTGTTACTGTCGCTCATCAAACGGCAATGTGGCCGATACTCTCTATCGTAATGACACCCAGGCGCAGGGCCGAATTGCCTTTACGCCGCTTGTTACCTTTCCCCAAGAAAGTACGTTAGACCTGGCTTTTGGTGATGTTGACCGCGATGGCGCTCTGGAACTGGCTGTTATTGTCGAGCGCAACCGCCGGGGCGACAGAAGCCTCCGACTTTTTGAAAATAATAACGGTGCGATTGAGACCACGCCCGGCCTTGATGAAGCTGTCTCCGGCGCAACGGCGCTGGCCTGGGGCGATGTTGATAACAACGGCTTTCTCGATTTGGCTATCGGCCAGGAACTTGATTACAACAGCATCTATCGCAACCGCAGTGGCCAACTGCAAACCAACATCAACGCCATATGGCGTTCGTCTGAGCGAGGTAATACCTCCGACCTGGCCTGGGGCGACGTTGACAACGACGGCGACCTCGATTTAGCCGTCGGCGACCGGAATAAAGGCACAAAGATTTATCTTAACGACGGCAACGAACTCCAACGCGAGGCAGTCTGGGAGTCGGCCATTACCAACTCCAGCGCCGTTCGCCTGGCCTGGGTTGATGTCGACGGCGACGGCGACCTCGATCTAACCCAGTCAGCCACCGACTCAGCCGTGATGATCTATTTGAATTCCGGCGGCGTGTTACCCACCACAACGATGCTGACCTCACCGGACAAATCGACCAACACCTTTGCCCTGGCCTGGGGCGATATGGATAACGACGGCCAACCGGAGCTGGCTACCGGCACCCTTCAAAACAGCCAGGGCAACTACACCGCGCCCTACCCCTGGATGAACGCCTGGAACGGCGCGGCCAACGTCATCTACCGGCTCGACGGCGACACCATGCAGCCGGTGTGGCAGTCTGATTCCATCAGCGCCACCACCAGCCTGGCCTGGGGCGATGTCAACGGCGACGGCTATCTCGATTTGGCCGTCGGCAATCGGCCCGAAGGCAGTTGGAACGGAAAAACGCTTACCCCGAATGGCTTTAATGAAATTTATCTTAGCCAGGCTGGAACCCTGGCCCCCGCCCCCGCTTTCCGTTTGGGACAGGGCAACGAAGCTACCACCAAGGTGGCCTTTGGCGATGTCGATGGCGACGGTGACCTCGATTTAGCCGTTGGTAACCATATGCTCTTGGCCAACTATGACGAAACCGGCGCTAAGGCTCCCGACAAAATCTATCTCAACCACAACGGCACCTTTCAAGAGCCGCCCGACTGGGTATCGAGCGAAGCCAATTTCACCGTCGATCTGGCCTGGGGCGACCTGGACGGCGACGGCGATTTAGATTTAGTGACCGGCGCGGCACGCGGTCGGTACGATACGACGCCGGACAACAAAATCAGCGTGTACGAAAATATCGACGGCCAACTGCCGGTCACGGCCACCTACACTTTCCCCAGCGATAACTTTTACAGCCTGGCCCTGGGCGATGTTGATGGCGATGGCGACTTAGATTTGGCCGTTGGGGCTAACGGCAGCGCCAACAAAATCTACCGCAATGAGGGCGGTGGCTTTCTCTTTAACCCGGTCTGGACATCTGACGACGCCGATTTGAAAAGCCTGGTGGCCTGGGGCGATGTCAACGGCGACGGCTGGCTCGATTTAGCCGCCGGCAGCAGCCCCCGCTTTGGCGGCGTTACCCCCAGCAAAGTCTACCTCAACCAGCGCGGCATCCTGTCCGAGGCGGCAGCGTGGGTATCGGATCAACCGGCCCGCACCACCAGCGTTGCCTGGAGCGATGCCAATGGCGATGGTTTGCTTGACTTGGCACTGGGCAACAGCAGCCCTAATTCTAATGAAGCGCAGGTCGATCAGCTCTTCATTAATCAGGGATTGGCCGAGCCGCTGACGCTCTCGAATCCGGCGGTGACTTTAAACGTCAACCAAACAACGCCGCCCCTGGCTCCGGCCAACTTTTACGCTGTGCCGGACATCCGAGACGAGGGCGTTATCCCCATCA
>JAGRBY010000198.1 GCA_020433835.1 Anaerolineae bacterium
TGGAGTCGGTATCGCCCTATGCCGATATCCAATTTGGTGAGCGGGCCCAGGCCGGGGTGGATCAGCTTTATACCTACCACGTTGATCGAGCCAAGTTCGATTTGATACTGCTTCGACACGCCAGCCGATTAGGGACCAAAGTTTACGAAGGCGTGGGCGTATCTGACGTGGATTTTTCTGACCGCTCTGCCCCCCAAATTATTTTCACGCAGGGAAAGAAGCAGGCCACAGTTCGAGTAAAGTTGGTCGTCGATGCCAGTGGCCGGCGAACAATGTTAGGTAGCCAGCTTGATCTTAAAATCAAAGATCCCTATTTCGATCAAAGCGCCATTCACACCTGGTTTGAAGGCTATGATCGAACGGTTCTGGCCCGGTCGGAACAGCAGCAAGATTACATCTTTATTCATTTTCTCCCAGCGGACGGTGTCTGGGTCTGGGCCATTCCGATCACCGACACCATTACCAGTATCGGCGTGGTAGCCCAGAAACAATACTTTCAACAGCGATCGGGCCGGGTGGAGGATCTGTTTTGGCACTATATCAAGACTCGCCCGGAGTTTTATGACACCCTTAAGGTGGCTAAACGCATACGCCCCTTTTCCAGCGAGGGAGACTACAGCTACGCTATGAAACAGATCTGCGGGGATCGGTTCGTTCTAATTGGCGATGCGGCCCGCTTTGTGGATCCTATCTTTTCCAGCGGAGTCAGCATTGCCATGACCAGCGCCAAATTAGCCAGCATCGATATTATTCGGGCGGCTGAAACAGGTAATTTCAATCGAGAAAGCTTTGCTGATTTTGAACGGACGATGCGGATAGGGATGAAGAATTGGTACCGGTTTATTTCATTATATTATCGCCTGAATGTGATGTTTACTTATTTTTTAAGCGATAAGAAATATCGGCTGGATATTCTCCAACTGCTGCAAGGCGATGTATATCATGAAGAACCCGAGGTGTTAACCGTAATGGAAAGGATGGTGGCGGAGGTGGAAAACAACAAGCATCACCCCTGGCATCGCGTTTTGGGTGAGCTTACCTGTCGAGAGTTTAAGCCGGCCTTCAAAACGGCAGCCGAGGCGTAATGATGATGCCCAATCGTCCGGAACCGATTGCCATTGTTGGTATCGGCTTGCGTTTCCCTAAAGCGAAAGATCCCCCAGCGTTTTGGCAATTGCTCAAAGAAGGCCGAACGGGTGTTGATCGGGTTCCTAAAGGGCGTTGGTCTGAAAGCGACTTTTATGATCCCAAGCCGGGGGTGCGAGGCAAAATTGTCACCAATCAAGGCGGCTTTTTGGATAATATCGACCAGTTTGATTGGCGCGCCTTTCGCATTTCTCCCCGTGAGGCCAGCCGGATAGACCCTCAGCATCGTCTTCTGCTGGAGGTAACGTGGGAGGCCTTTGAGGATGCCGGGTTGAATTTTGCCACGCTGGCCGGCAGCAAGGCCGGGGTGTTTATCGGCCTAACCTGGAATGATTTTTTGCGAGCGCAAAGTCAGGCCGTCGAACATCTGGATGGCTACACGGCCACCGGCAACCTCTTTTCTTTTGCCAGCAATCGTATCTCACATTTCTTTGACCTACGTGGCCCGAGCATGTCGATTGACGGAGCCTGTGCCTCATCATTGATGAGCACGCAATTGGCCTGTGAGAGTCTGTGGAGCAGACAGACGGACCTGGCCCTGGCCGGCGGCGTTGAGTTAATGGTCTCGGCTGACAGCAGTGTGATTATGTCCCAAGCCGGGGTTCTCTCCGCTTCCGGCCAATGTCGCACGCTGGATGAAAAGGCTGATGGTTTTGTTCGGGGCGAAGGGGCCGGGGTGATCGTGTTGAAACGGCTTTCAGATGTAGAGAACTCTGATTTGGTGTATGCCCTGATTTGCGGGACAGCCGTGAATCATAATGGCCGGAATCAATGGATTATGGCCCCTAATGGTCAAGCGCAGGAAGCCGTGATCCGCGAGGCCTATCATCGTTCCGGCAAAAAACCGAGCCAGGTAGATTACGTCGAACTGCATGGTACAGCGTTCAAAGAAGGAGACGTAATCGAGACTCTGGCGGTGGGCCACAGTGTTGGTCAGGCCAAGGGGCGGAAAAAAGCATGTTTGATCGGAGCACATAAACAGAATATTGGCAGCCTCGGCGCCGCTGCCGGCGTCGCCAGCCTGATCAAGGTTGCTTTGGCGCTCCACCATGAAGAAATCCCGCCCAACATTAATCTGGAACAGATCAACGCCAAGATCCATCTCGACGAGCTGCATTTAAGTCCGCCTCGAACGCTAACGCCGTGGCCCAAGCGCAAGGGACGAGCACCTATTGCCGGGGTACACGCCACCTCACTGAGTGGTTCCAATGCCCATGTAGTGTTAGAAGGATATAGACCGCGTAAGAGAACTTCTGCCGCTGCCCCTTCCTCAGACTCGCCCATCAAAACCTGCCCCTTTCTGCTGTCGGCTCGCAGCGAAGTGGCCTTGAAAAATATGGTTCAGGCGATGATTGCGTTTATCGATCATCTCCCGGTCAGGGACTCGCTAACATTCCAAAATGTCTGTTATGCGCTGGCGGTGCATCGAACCCATCACGAACATCGGTTGGCGATTTGTGGCGATAACTTTGATGCTATCAAGCAACGACTATCGGCTTTTCTTGAGAGCGAAAGCGCGGCCAATGTATTCGTCGGCACAAAAACGCAAGAAAAAGAGGAAACAAAATTGCTGGCAGCAGAAAAGATGGGTCGGCTATTTAGCCAGGGGTATCGTCTCAGTTGGGCGGCCTGGTTTGGCAAAGGACGGCGTTTTATTCGCTTGCCGCTGTATCAATGGGATAAAGAGCGATGTTGGCCGGATTGGCTCCATGCAATTAATGGCAACAAAAGCGTAGACGAATCACCATCCACCAACCGGCCTGAAGCAGCACGGCTTCCTTTTTCGACAAAATTTTCGAATGGGCCAGATCTGGAGCAAAGCGCCAAACTCAAAGATGTGCTCCGTCAGCACATTATCCGGTTGCTTGATTTGCCGACCGCCGAGACTCTGGATTGGGATCAGAGTTTTCAAGAGTTAGGGGTGGACTCTTTTTTGGCGGTCGAACTAACGCAATTCATCAACCGGCTGTTGGACATCAGTTTATCGGCGACGCTGCTGTTTAACTATACCAATTTAGACCGGCTCGTGACCTATTTAGTCGAAGAAACCGGCCACAAGTCAAAGCATCTCCCAAACACTCAGACGGATGAACGCATAGATTTAGTCGAGAGTAAAGATTTGGATACCCTGAGGATTTTGCTGGATGAGAAGATGGCAAGCCTCGAGCAGAGATTAGGTGCCTTATGAGTACAAATAACGAAGACCTCGCGCGACTTAAAAAAGCTTACGCGCTGCTTTCGGAAATGGAAGCCCGTCTCCAGGCAGCCGAGCAAAAAAGTGCGGGGCAGGTTCAAGAGCCTGTGGCGATTATCGGCATGGCCTGTCGCTTACCCGGCGCCAGTGATACGCCTGATCAATTTTGGGAGCTGCTCAAACAGGGCCGCAACGCCATCACCGAAGTGCCAAAGGAGCGCTGGGACATCACCCCTTATTATGATCCCAACCCTGACAGCCCTGACAAAACCTACTGTAAATGGGGTGGTTTTGTGCAGGATGTAGATTGTTTCGACCCGCTCTTTTTTAATATCTCGCCCCGAGAGGCCGAGTTGATGGACCCGCAGCAGCGGCTCTTCTTGCAGGAATGTTGGCATGCCCTTGAGGATGCCGGTTACAACCCTAAACGTTTATCCAACAGTCGCTGCGGGGTTTATGCCGGAGTCTTTTCTCAAGAGTACGCCGAACTGTTAAACGGCAGCAATACCGGTCAGACCAGCGGACTGGAGTTGATGGGCAATCATCGGGCTATTCTGGCGGCTCGCATTTCGTACTTTCTGAACCTGAAAGGGCCGGCTCTCAGCCTCGATACCGCCTGTTCTTCGTCGCTGGTGGCCATCCATACGGCCTGCCGAGCCATTCAGAGCGGGGATGTCGATATGGCGCTGGCCGGTGGCGTGGCTTTGTACGCCAACCCTCGCTTTTTTGTTTTGATGAGCAAAATGGGTATGCCCTCCAAAGATGGGCAATGTTTTACCTTTGATGCACGAGCCAACGGCTTTGCCCCGGCAGAAGGCGTTGGCGTCTTGGTGCTTAAGTCGCTGGCCAAGGCGCAAGCCGATGGCGATCACATTTACGCGGTCATTCGGGGCAGCGGGATCAATCAAGATGGTCATAGCAACGGTATCACCGCCCCCAATGCCTTATCCCAAGCTGCGCTGGAGAACGAGGTTTATGATCGGGCCGGCATTCACCCTGAATCGATTAGCTATGTGGAAGCCCACGGCACCGGCACCTCTCTGGGTGATCCGATAGAGATCGAGGCCCTGACGGCTGCTTTTCGTGAAAAAACGGCGAAGACAGGCTTTTGCGCCATCGGTTCGGTGAAAACCAACATTGGTCACACCCAGGCTGCGGCCGGCGTGGCTGGAGTCATTAAGGTCACGTTGGCGTTTAAACACCGCATGCTTCCTCCTTCGCTTAATTTTGAACAGCCTAATCCGCACCTTCAATTTGAAGATACGCCCTTTTATGTGAATACCGCGTTAAAAGCTTGGTCGGTAGAAAAAGGCTCCCGCAGAGCAGCGATCAGTTCATTTGGTTTCAGCGGGACCAATGCCCATCTGGTGCTTGAGGAGTATGTCGATCAGAGGTCAGGGGGCAGGGGGCAGGGGTCAGAAGCCGGGCAACTGTACCCGATTGTGCTGTCGGCCAAGAATCAGGAGCGGCTCAGAGATTATGCGGAGAAACTGCTGGATTTTGTTCAAAGAGCCAACTTTTTAGAGGAGGCGGAAGCGGCGAGCCATCCTCTTCAACCGACTCTGCAAGAAGATCTGGCGGCAATGGTCGCGGAGATCATTCAGGTGGAGCCGCAGGTTATCGAAGTTGAGCTAATGCTCGATGAGTATGGTCTCGATCAGGTCCAGTTAAGCCAATTGAGGGAGAAAGTAGCTGAGAGATATTCGATTGCGGTATCGCCCGATCTCTTTTTAGAGACGCCATCGATCATAGCAATTGCCGATTACTTGACGACGAACTATCGAGAAACTTTGGCGCAGCATTATCGAGTCTCGGCGGCGAACGGACGAAGCGCCGGTGTGGACGACCGTCAATCTATCACCTTGGCTGATCTGGCTTATACCTTGCAGGTCGGGCGCGAGGCAATGGTCAGCCGGGTCGCGTTTTTGGTGGAAGATGTGGCCGCACTGCGCTGCAAACTGCGCGATTTTGTGGCCGGTAAAGCCGTGATTACGTACTGCTATCGTGGGGACACGATGGATGGTGAAGTCTCTAGCGAATCGATCAATTACTGGCTAACAACCCGGAATCTGGAGAAGTTGGTCGAGGTCTGGGTTAAGGGTCGGGAGATTGATTGGTCGTTACTGGCCGGGTCGACGAAGCCCCGCCGGATCAGCTTGCCGACCTACCCTTTTGCTAAAACGCGATATTGGTTTGATAGCTACCAAACCAATACAAACACCGCAACGGCTGAACCGTTACCTCAGACCGGGCCTGTCCCATCCGCAAAACCTGCCGTGCGCATGCCCGATGTACGGGTAAATCAAAACGAGACAGGAGATCAGGTCTGGCTAGAGGTTATCGATGATTCGATTGCTCTGGTCTCCATGCAAGCCAGACAATCAAAAAATATGTTCTCAGAAGCGTTGGTGCAGGATCTTCAAAAAACATTCTTGACCGTGCAGCAGAATGAGAATCTAAAAGTTGTTATTTTAACGGGCTACGACAATGTGTTCTGCATGGGGGGCACTGAGGACATTCTGTTGGATATCGCGGAAAAGCGTCGCAGTTTCACCGATCTACCGTTTTTGTATCGCGGTTTATTGGAATGTGACCTCCCGGTCATCGCGGCGATGCAAGGGCATGCTTTTGGCGGTGGCTTGCTTTTCGGTTTGTATGCCGATATTGTCTTGATGGCCAATGAAGGCGTGTACAGCGCCAACTTCATGAAATATGGCTTTACCCCCGGTATGGGCGCCACCTACATTTTGGGCGAGAAATTGGGGAAAAACCTGGCGACGGAGATGATGTTCACCGCCCGAACCTTCGAGGGTCGGCAGCTTAAAGCACGGGGAGCAGCGGTGATTGTCAGTGACCAAAACGAAGTCTTGTTAGAAGCCAAGCAAATTGCCCAGCAGTTAGCTCAAAAACCAAGACAGGCTTTGGCCGTGCTAAAAAAGGAGCTATCCGGACGGATATTACAGGAGCTATTGGGCTACATTGATCGAGAAATAACGATGCACGCCCAAACATTTTCAACTGAAACGGTTAAGCAGCAAATTAAAGGCCATTTTGAAAGCATCAAACTCAACGGGCAATCTCCGCACAACCGGCCAGTTTCAAATAAAGTCGCGTTAAAACCAGTTGCGCCAGACAATAGGCAACCCGTCGATGATGGGCAGCAACCCCAGAAGATTAACTTTATCCTGAGAGCCGATAAAGCGGTGCCTGAACATCAGGGCCAGAACATCGAAAATGGACCCCAACCGCGCTGGGAATATCGGTCGATCAAAGAGACCTTAAAATCGATCCTGATAAAAAACTTACACCTGGACATGAATGCTATCCATGATGAAATGTCCTTCAAAGATATGGGACTTGACTCGATTAGCAGCGTGGAAATTATACGAGATGTCAACCGAGAATTTGGCTTGGCTTTGGATGCGGTGGTTATTTATGACCATTACAATCTTGATAAGTTGAGCCATTTTATCGAAACGAAGCTGCCAAAAACCAGTCCAACAAAAATAAGCAACCGAGCCGGTCATCAGGTCGAAGTAATGCCCGTTGATGGCGAAGCAAAAGCGCAAGAAGAGCAGGCGTTATCAAGCCTGACGAGCCATACTCAGCCCACCCAGATTCTGGAGCAACAAAGCTCTGCTTTGTCTGGCAAAGGTAACTTTGACGCTCCTTACCTGCCCAAAATTGGCACTCCTGATACGGCATTCCCGGCGAAAGAGGCGGGTGAAACGCCGGGGAAAATCAGCTTGTCAGCCGTCGCTAACCCTATCGAACATTTACCTACCAAAGTAGCTCAGCCAGACACAAACGATATTGCGGTTATAGGTCTATCCGGGCGTTTTCCGGGTGCAGAAAATCTGGAAGAGTTTTGGGAAAATCTGGCTAACGGCGTGGATAGCGTCACAGAGATCCCCGCCGCTAAATGGGATGCCGAGAAATACTTCGATCCACGTCCGCAAGTCGTGGGCAAAACCTACAGTCGCTGGATTGGCGCTCTAGCTGATGTCGATCAATTTGATGGGGCGTTTTTCAATATTTCTCCGCGAGAAGCGGAATTCATGGACCCGCAGCAAAGATTGTTTTTGCAGGAGTCCTGGAAAGCGTTGGAGGATGCCGGTTATTCACCCAAAGTGCTGTCGGACCGGGAGTGTGGCGTATTTGTCGGTGTCAGGTCAGGCGACTATGAACTGGCGATGACAGAGTTGACGGCGCAGAGCCTAACCGGCACCGCTTGCTCTTACCTGGCGGGGCGAATTGCCTATTTTTTGAACCTTTCAGGCCCATGTGTCGCGATTGATACCGACTGTTCTTCATCCTTATCGGCCCTTCATCTGGCCTGCCAAAGTCTCATCAACGGCGACTGCGAGTTGGCCCTGGCCGGCGGTGTTCACATCATGACCACGCCGCGTTTGCTGATTATATGCAGCCAAATGGGGATTTTATCACCAACCGGCCACTGCCGCACCTTTGACGCCCTGGCCGATGGCTGGGTGATGAGCGAGGGCGTGGGCGTGGCTGTTCTGAAGCCGCTCGAAAAAGCCATCGCCGACAAGGATCACATTTATGGGGTAATCAAAAGCTCCGGCTTCAACCAAAATGGTGCCGGCAATGGCCTGACCGCGCCAAAAGCGTCGGCCCAATCTCAACTGCAAAAAAAGGTTTACCAAAAAGGGGCGATCAATCCGGAGACGATTGACTATATCGAGGTTCAAGGCACCAGTCACCGTTTTGGTGATGCCATTGAAGTGAAGGCCTTGCAGGACAGTTTTGCAGCCTTTACATCCAAACAGAATTTCTGCGCTCTGGGATCATTGAAGCCCAATATCGGCCATCCTGTAACCGCTTCGGGGATAGCCTGCTTTATCAAGGTGCTCTTGTCATTGCATCACAAGCAGCTGCCGCCGACCATTCATCTTGAAACAATCAATGAAGATTTCAAGTTGGCGGAAAGCCCATTTTATATCAATACCGCGCTCAAAGCATGGCCCAGGCGCGGTGAACATCCCCGGCGAGCGGCGGTGAACGGTTTTGGCACCAGCGGCACCAATTGCCACCTGGTGATCGAGGAGTATCAGGGGGTAGGGATTGGGGATCAAGGAATAGAAGATGGGCAACCACAATTAATGGTGTTGTCGGCTAAGAATGAGGAGCGCCTTCGTGCCTATGCTAAGAAGATGCTCGATTTTGTAGAGGCAAATCCTCACGTTTCCCTGGCCGAGATGGCCTACAGCTTACAGGTGGGGCGAGTTGTGTTGGAAAGTCGTCTAGCTATGGTGACCCAAACTACAGCAGATTTACAGCATAAGCTGACCAGTTATCTCGAAAATAGCCAGAGCAGAGAGGATATCTATCAAGGTCACCTGAGCGCCGCGACTGAGCGCCTGACGGTACTGGCCAGTGAAGAAGGGAGAGATTTTGTCAATGCCCTCCTGAGGCGTGGCAAGCTGGCCGAACTGGCTCAACTGTGGCTCACCGGCATGGAGATTGATTGGTCTCTGCTCTATGGTTCGGAGCCGCCGGGCCGCATCAGTTTACCAACCTACCCATTCCAGCAAACTCGCTATTGGTTGAACGGTGGGCAAGTGCAGGATGACTCGTCTGATATACTCCCGTCATTCGGTCAAGAGGAAACATCAATGCCGTCCACCCCACCGGGTGAAAATAGCATTGGGAAGTCTAGTATTTTGTCTGAACTACACGCTTTACCGGCCAACGAACAGCGAGAGAGGGTAGAAGCGTATCTCCAACAGCGCCTTGCCCACATCCTGGGGCTTGCAACATCCTCGCCGGCAGCGGATCGACCCTGGACGGAGCTGGGTCTGGACTCTTTGATGGGCATAGATCTGGTCAACCGCATCGGCGTAGATTTGAAAATAAACGTACCGCTCTCGAAACTGCTTGAGCAAGGTAATACCGTCCGGGCAGCAGCATTTATTTTGGCGGAACTGGAACGTGTAAAAGGTAAGCCGGTTATCCCTGCCGCACCTCAGCCGGATGATGATATTGAGGAGATTGTGATATGAGCCTGGAGAACGTTTTGACCCAACTGGCTGAGGCGCAAGTGAAATTATGGCCCGACGGGGATAACTTGCGAATTCAAGCACCAAAGGGTGCCTTAACCGGAGAACTGCGCACCTTGCTAGTTGAGCATAAGGATCGGTTGTTGCAGCATTTGCGCCACTCCCCTGTTGATGGGATCACCCTTCCAATCCTTGAACAATGGCCGGATGATCGCTACCAACCCTTTCCTTTGACCGATATTCAGCAAGCCTATTGGCTGGGCCGCCAACAACTCTTTGAATTGGGCAATGTCGCCTGTCAAACCTATCTGGAATTTGAGGGCTATAATTTAGACTTGGCGCGGTTGGGGCAAAGCTGGCAGGCGCTCATCCATCGCCACGCTATGCTGCGGGCGATTGTCTTGCCAACGGGTGAGCAACAGATCCTGGAAGACGTGCCGTCCTACGAGATTAAGTGCGTTGATTTGATCGGCGTTAAACCTGACGCAGCAGCGACTCGTCTGGTAGCAATTCGCCGCGATATGACCCAACGGGTGGTCCCCACCGATCAATGGCCCTTGTTTGACATTCGCGCTACTCGACTGGATGAGGAACGCATTCGATTGCACATTCGCGTAGACATGTTAGCTGTGGACGTCAGCAGCACTATGCTTCTGTTTCAAGAATGGGGTCAGTTGTATCAAAATTCGGCCTGTCGGTTACCGGAACTATCGCTCTCTTTCCGCGATTACGTGCTCACCGCAGAAAAGCTGGAAATGATGGAACCATACCGGCAGTCTCAAGCGTACTGGCTTAATAGGGTAGATAGCTTGCCCCCGGCGCCTGAATTACCGCTCCTGCCCGATCCGATGACCCCCAGCCGACCCCAATTCAAACGCTACACCGCCCGGTTAGAGGCAGAGCCGTGGACTCGATTGCGGCAGCGGGCCGGCCAGGCGGGGTTGACTCCCACCGGCGTTTTACTGACGGCCTTTGCGGATATTCTGGCCGTTTGGAGCCGACATCCACGCTTCACGCTCAATCTGACCGTCTTCAATCGACTGCCGGTGCATCCCCAGGTCAACGACATTGTGGGTGATTTTACATCAACTGTCTTACTGGCTGTCGATAATACCGTGGTGACACCATTTATAGTCCGCGCCCAACGCCTACAGCAGCAGTTATGGCAAGATCTTGAACATCGCCATTTCAGTGGAACCCGCGTCTTACGAGAACTGGCTCGCCGGTCGGGGGGCGAAACAAACAGCCTTATGCCGGTGGTGTTCACCAGCACGTTGGGGGTCGGTTCGGCAGACTTCCTCGATTTTAGCACATTCGGCCAGTTGGTTTACGGTAGCACCCAAACGCCGCAAGTCTGGCTCGATCATCAACTATTTGAGCAGAACGGCGCTTTAGTCTTTAACTGGGATGTCGTTGAAGAACTTTTTCCGCCCAATCTACTGGCGGTCATGTTCGAAAGCTACTGCCGCCGGCTAAAGCGGTTGGCGACCGAAGAAACAGCTTGGGCTGAAATCGATCAAGCCTGGCTGCCGACCGACCAGCTTGCCCAACGGAAAGCGATTAATGATACGGCTGCCCCGGTTTCGGAAGCCTTGCTGCATACCCTATTTCTGGCCCAGATTGAAGCCCGATCTGGAGCCAAGGCCGTCATCACGCCTCACCACACCCTGACCTATCAGGCGTTGTATGATCAGGCCAACGGACTGGGACATTGGCTGCGCGAAAGAGATGTCAAGCCCAACACCCTGGTCGCTGTGGTGATGGAAAAAGGCTGGGAGCAGGTTGTAGCCGTTTTGGGTATCTTGATGTCAGGCGCAGCCTACTTACCCATTGATCCAACTCTCCCGCCCGAGCGACAGCGTTTCCTGCTGGAACAAGGCGAAGTAAATATAGCCCTGACTCAATCCCAATTAGCCCAAAAGCTAACTTGGCCCAGCGGGATCCAAACTCTGGCCGTCGATACCGCCAAT
>JAGRBY010000199.1 GCA_020433835.1 Anaerolineae bacterium
TCAACTTTGCCTTCACCGTAATTTATCCAGCCGCCAAGGGCAACAGCACTTACTTTTAGACCAGATTGGCCTAAACGTCGATAATTCATCGGTATTCCTTTCTGTGGAGATGTCGATTTTTTAGTGATGCGCGTCGGGAGGAATAGACACTGAACCAGGGCGGCTAGCCCTCGTCATCATCCTTTTGGGCTTGCCGTTTGGCCTGTTGAATGAGCTTGGTGGTAACATTTTGGGCGTAGACACACAAAGCCCCATTTTGACCAATGCGACGGTCATAAACCGGATAGCCTTCGATAATTAGCTTGTCTTCCGGGAAGTTGGCGATGGATTCTTTTACCTTGGTCCACTGCTTTTTGGCAATAAATACCAAATAGGTGGTTGGTTCGCTGGGCGGTAAGGGTAATCCTTTAGGTAAACTGGGCGATTTGGCGCTTTGCAAACTGGTAAGAACCACTCTTTCCTTTTCAATGACTCGGCCAGGTTTGCCGATTAATGTCATTTTCACCGTGTATATCTCTCCTTTCACGGCAGCTAAAAGTTGGCCGAGTAATGGTTTTAGTTCGGCCCATTTCATGGGTTGTACTTGTTTATCTTCTTTTGATTTCTTGGGGGTTTTCGGGGTAAAAACTCGCCAGCGTTCTTGCGCAGACAGTTTGTTTTTTGCAATCTTAAAAAATACACCGCCGAGGGTTCGTTGTCTAGAGCCGTCGTTTGTTTTTAGACCGCCCTCGGTTTTCATCTTCTGCGCCTCTTCTAATAACTCTAACACGCGCTCGTCACCAATTACTTTGACCAAACGCTCGATAGTGTTAAGAGGGGTGGTTTGCGTTTCGCCTAAAGTTTTAGCCACTTTTTTTGTAGTTTCTGATATTGGTGTTTTTGTAGTTTTTGGTTTTTCCATAAATCTCCTGCTCCCTCGACAGGTTCAGTATAGCATAATACGCCCCCATCTACAATGCTGATAGGGTGACTTTTGGATGTTATAGGGGGTTGCATTATCCAATTTCGAGCGATTACCAAAAGTTCTATAGCTTTTCCCAGAGAAAGTCGTTATAATGGATGGAATAATCAGGCGTACGGTTAAGACATCAGCGTCAAATTCGGGAGTGCGTGAATGAAGGTCAAAATTTGGGGAGCACGCGGATCAATTCCCGCCCCTTTGACGCCGCAGTCGGTTCGTGAGAAAATCGTTGCGGCGTTGCTTAACATTGCTGAAATCGATAAAAAGGCGTCTCAGGAGGAACTCCTTTCAGCTCTGTTAGCCCAAAATCAGTTTGGCAAAATTGAATCTGAGTCTCAAGAAGCACGGCAAAAGCGTCAGTCTAAACGTCGGCAAGTTGTTGAAAGCTATCTCGATAATTTATCTCCGCTAGGTGGCAGTACAGCCGGGGGAAATACGCCTTGCATTGAAATTCGAGCCGGTAATGAGTTGTTTATTATCGATGCCGGTTCAGGGATGCGCTCTCTGGGGTTGGAGTTAATGAAAGGACCGTGGGGCAAAGGTCAGGGTGTTATCCATCTGTTTTTTAGCCACCCGCACTGGGATCACATTCACGGCTTTCCTTTTTTTCGGCCTGCCTTTGTGCCGGGTAACCAAATTCATATCTACAGTGTCCATGACATCGAAACGGCGTTAAGACGCCAACAAGAAAAGATCAGCTTCCCTGTTCCGCTCGATTATATGCAGGCGACCATGCATTTTAATCGTATTGAGCCGGATGAAGTCTGCGAATTTAACGATGTTCGGGTGCGCAACATGCGTAATCACCATCCCGGCGATTCCTACAGCTTTCGTTTTGAAAAGGGGGCCAAGGTTTTTGTTTACGCCAGCGACTCATCTTACCCGGAAGGTACTGATTTGCGTCATTACGTTAACTTTTTCGCCGATGCCGATGTACTGGTTTTCGACTCGCAATTTACCCAAAAAGAAGCTGATGAAAAAGAAGATTGGGGGCATAGCTCCTCTTTTTTTGGCGTTGAGATGGCACAGCGTGCCAAAGTTAAAACGCTGCTGCTCTATCATTATGACCCCACCTATTCAGACGAAGATCTTGAAAAAATATTAGCCGACACCTTGAAATTTCAAGAAAATCAGTATCCTGACACGATACCGGTGAATGTGCTAATTGCGCAAGAAGGCCAGGTGTTTGATTTAACGCCGGTCAAGAAAACGCAAATCCAGCAAGTACCCGGCAGCAAAGCCGCCATTCTTAAACCAACCGGCATTTTTGATGAACACGTGGCGGTTGAACTCCGCGAGCAATTTATTCGGATGGTTGATACCGAGCGCCCGGCTTATCTGATTATCGACATGTCGGGCGTAGAAATGCTGCAAGTGGCCGGACTGCGGGCTTTGGTCAAACTGAGAAATGATCAGCGCGGCATCCCCATGGCGCTGGCCGAACCATCGCAAAGTGTACAGCAGTTGATCGAGCTAGCCGGTTATCTCGATTTTTTTGCCATTTATCCGTCGGTGCACGCCGCGCTCAATGCGCTGCGTTCGCGTGAAACACTTAACCTGCCGGGACAAACGCTTAAAAATCGCTATCGCGTAGACAGCAAAATCGGCGAAGGCCGGCTGGGAACGGTCTTTAAGGGCGTTGATTTGGAACAAAATGTGCCGGTCGCCGTCAAAATTTTGTCATCCTCCTTTAGCGATGGCGCAATCGAGCGATTTCTGCGGCAGGCCCGCCAAATTGTCGAGTTGATTCACCCCAATATTGCCGATGTTTATGATTGCGACGTCGATCGCGGCATTTCGTTTATGGCCGAAGAATATATTGAGGGTCGGACACTGCGCGATATTATCAATGAGCAGCCCGGCCAACAGCTGCCGCTAGAGAGCGTGCTGTCCATTGTGGAAAGTATTACACAAGCCCTTGAGTACGCCCATTCTGCTGAGGTTGTTCACGGCGACCTCAAGCCGAAAAATGTGTTGCTGGCTGATGGTGAAATTAAAATCAGCGATTTTGGGCTAGGCCGCTTAGAGAGCGGTCGTGCTTTGGTCAACATCAACGTGCCGCTGGCTTTAGTAACGGCCCGTTATTTGGCCCCAGAGCAGGTATTAGGCCATCCCATCGACGCCCGCACCGATCTATATGCGTTGGGGGTGATGATGTATGAGATGCTGACCGGTCAACCACCCTTCAAAGGTTCGGATCAGGAAGTGTTAGATCATCATCTCAACAAAATTCCTACATTGCCGCGTGAACTGAACCCCAATATCCCCTTAATGCTCGATCACCTGATTATGCGGCTGCTGGACAAAGACCCCAATAAGCGTTACGCCACGGCGCGACAGGTTCGGTATATTCTCAACAGTATTTCATTAGTCGGCAGCGGCGAGATAGAAAAGCAAAAAGATCCGCGTGAGCAGTGGCCGGCACTGGTGGGCCGCCAAAATGAGCTGCAAACACTCTTTGAACTGTGGGAAAAAACTCAAAGCGGGCAGGGGCAGGTTGTTTTTCTGCATGGGGAGGCCGGTTTAGGCAAAACACGTTTGATCCGGGAGTTTATTTCCAGTTTGAGTAACGCCACGGTGCTGGTGGGTACCTGCCAAAAATTGGAGGGTAGCCCGCCCTATTATCCGTTTATCACGGCTGTAAACAGTTATTTTAATAATACGTTGCCTGAAGAGATTGAGAATCGCACCGGCCAGGTCTGGAATGAAATTGTTCAGCTTGTGCCGGAAGCCGGCCAGATGGTGACAAATGCCCCTCTGACCTCTATGAACGAAACAACCACACGCACAAGTCTGGCCACACTGTCTGAGTCAATTGCGACAGCGACCGCGCAACGCCCTTGGCTGCTTGTTTTTGATGATGTCCAGTGGATCGATGCTGCCAGTTTGAAACTGTTGAACTATCTGGCCCGTAACGCCGATAATATTCATTTGATGATGATCGGCATTTATAGTAACGATTACCCCACCGGCGATGACGTGTTAGCCGATACGCTTACAACTTTGAGCCAGCGGCCTAATTGTACCTTCATCACGCCTATGTCGTTGGCTCAGGATGAAACCAAAGCCCTGTTGGAAAATATGTGGTCGCAGTCGGTGCCGGTAGATATCAGTACCACTATCTATAAACACACCCAGGGCAATCCATTTTTTATCGAACAAATTGCTCGCAATCTCATCGATGAAGAAATTATTACGTGGGATGCCGGGCGCTGGCATTTTGTCCCCGTTGAACCGGAGGAGCTACCTCGAAGCATTGATGAAACTATTCGGCGTCGTTTTGATCGGCTCAACCGCGAAACCCAAACACTGCTCAATCAGGCTGCTATCTTAGGTGAGGAATTTACCTTTGACGATCTCATTGAAATGAGCACGCTGAGCAAAGAAGAGGCTTTTAGCTGCCTGGATACTGCCTTAGAGCGACAATTACTGGAAGAGGTGGTGGGCGAACAGCGGCTGCGTTTCAGCCACATTCATATTCAAGGCACGCTTTACCGGCATTTGAACTCGATGAAGCGGCGGATGCTGCACCGTGAGGCCGGCGAAGCCCTGGAGCGACGTCGATTTCATGATAAAGAGTTTGCCAATCAGCTGGCTTATCACTTTTTACAGGCGGGCGAATTGGAAAAGGGCTTGTCTTACAGTATCCGTACCGCTACGTATGCGACCATCATCTACGCTAACCAAACAGCCCTCTTCTGGTACTCGCGTGCCTTGGATATTCTCGATGATTTGGGCGATGAACGCTCAGTTCACTATCAATCGTTTGAGATATTAGCCGCCCGTGAGCAGATTTACGGCAATTTAGGCTATCGAACTGCGCAGCACGCCGATTTAATTACCCTCCAAAAAATAGCCCAGGCTCTCAAAGAACCGGCCAAACAGGCGATTGTTCATAATCGGCGCTCGTCTTTTGAGCAGGTCTCCAGCCATCTGCTGGAAGCCCTGAGCGAAGCCCAGGCCGGTCTCATTGCGGCGCAGCAGTCGGGGAATTTGCTGGTCGAAAGCAAAAGTTTGCTGCAAATGGCCCGCTTGGCCCTTCATCAAGGCCAGTTTGTGCAGGCCCGTGAGCATTTAAAAATCATTCTTGATAAATTAAAGCGTACTAACAACCAGCAGGATGAAGCAGAGATCATCAATAGTTTAGGGACAGTGCAAAAGCTGCTCGGTAATTACTCGGAATGTGGCACCTATTACCAGCAAGCGCTGGCAATGAGTCAGTTGGTGAGTGATCGGCATGGGCAAGCTGCCTATCTGAGCAATTTGTCTGAGGTGCTTTTTATTAAAGGCGATTATGATCGAGCCGAACGGTACCAGCAGCAGGCGCTCCTCCTTAACCAAATGATTGGCAAAATGCAGGGAGAGGCTTTGTGTTTGAATAGGCTGGCGCGTATTTATAAAGCGTTGGGGCTATACGATTTGGCGCTGACGCAGGTAAGATTGGCCCGCAACCTGCACCGGATAATTGAAGACGGTCAAGGCGAAGCCGGCGACTTGCGTATTTTGGGTGCTCTTAACGCTTTGAAAAACAAAGATTACATCACGGCGCGTGATTATATTGGACAAGCGTTGGAACTGGCCCAATATTCAAAAAACAAAGTCTTGGAAGTTGATATTTGGTTAGAGTTTGGATTGGCTCTGGAAGGATTGCAAGATTTTGCGAAAGCCCGCAATGCTTTTGAACAAATGCGGGCCATCCAAAAGAAAACCAAATATACGTACGGCAGCTTAGATGCCGAAACGGGTCTAGCTCGCTGTCTATTGCAGGAAGGGAAATTGGACGAGGCGCAAAAGAAGATTGAACCTTGTCTCTACGAACTGGCAACGACACCGGATGCCTGGCCCATTAAATACCCCGTCCGCATTTATTTAACAGGCAACGATATCTTCTCCAAAAGCGGCGATATGCAGAAGGCTTCCCGAACCTGTGATAAGGGGTATGCTTGGCTGCAAAACCGTGCCGCCAAAATCGACAACCCCAAATGGCGCAGCGCCTTCTGGGACAATATCGCCGACCATAAACGGCTGATTAGCCTGGTTGAGCAGCACAGCAAAGCCACCACAACTCCCAATTAACCCATAATATTAGCGTAACTCTATCATCCCCAAGGGTACGGCTCGATTGGGATAAGCGGTTCCATCGGGTGCAATCGCGGCGATGCGCTCATTGAAACGGTTGTACATCCCCACCACGAGCGAATACTCGCCCGGTCGAAGGTTGAAGGGCAGCGCAATCCGGTGTGTATCGGCTTGAACTTCCCCAACCGGCCAATCCGGTACGGGAGCAGCGCCATCGCGTGGAATGCTGTCGTGGCCGGCTATCAATTCTCCATTGCTGTCCAGTAGCTGTGTAAATACCGTCAATTTCTGGGTCTGCGGATCGAGCGCCCGCCAATAGAGGGTGAGGGTGACGGTATCATCTGCGATGTCGGTGTGATGTTCTAACAGCTCGACGCCGCCGGTAAAACGGGCCGGCGCGATGAGTGGAATAGGATTTGGCTCGAAGGTGTACAGTGACACCTCACCGATATCGCCAAAATTGTAGGTGGCCAGCACATCGCCTCGATTAGCGGCGATGTTGTGTAGCGCGTCCCGATTGGGGCCGGTGGGCAGCACCCAAACCCGGTTGAGACCTTGCAGCAGGTCGGCCGGTTTAGGGGCACGGCTGGCGGCCACTGTTCGCTCGGTTAAATTGGGATCAAAGGAAGCTAGCTTTAGGTCAAGCGTGTCAGCCAGGTAAGGATAGATTTGTCGATAGGTATCTTGGCTGCTCAGGATGACGCGTTCTCCCTCGGCCCGCTCTTCCATAAAACCGGTAAATGTACCGAGATCAGTATTATCGAGTTGGTGATGGGTGTAGGCTCGAATTGAGAGCGGCGTCAAAATAATCAGAGCCAGAGCCGCCAACCCGCCTAACACCAGCGGTGATCGAGCGTGCCACTGAGTCAATCGCGGTGAGCGCTCCGCAACTGGCCAAATTATAAGAGCAAATTCCAGCCCCAATAGGATAAGCGTTGCAAAGCGAGCGACAACGACAAACGTAAGCAGCCAGTGGGCATCGGGCAACATAACAAAATAGATAGGCTGCTCTAAGATGTTGAGGCCGGTTAAGATGAGGGCGTAGGCCAGCCCACGCCCGGTGGGCATAAGCAGAATGATAAATGGTAGCAGGTAAACCAGAAATTGAGGGCTGTAACCCTTGGAATACAACAAAAATGTAATGACGGTTAAGCCGCCAAACGCCACCAGATTACACGGTTGTTTGTAATTGGCCGGTCGGGTGAAGAGATAGGCATAGCCGCCGACGAAGGCGAGGGTGATCAAAAACCAGATAGCTCCGGGCCACCCGGCATGAATGGCAAAATCGGCTTGGGTTACATTCGGGTCAAGCCGATCGCCGCCGACCTGGCCGAAGCCGTAGTAGCCCTCACCCACAGCCCACACCGTTTCCCACGATGAGCGGCCCAGCATCGATCGAAACGCAACAGACCACCACTGCGGATTACCATCCAGAGCCGGAGTAATAATAAAGGGCGCTAGAAGTACCAGCACCGTAAGCGCCAGTACAACCCCATAAATACCCGCCTCGACACCGGCCTCACGGTTGTTATGCCGGTATTGATACCACAGGCGGCGTAGTGCGACCGGCAGCATCAGGATAGGCACAATTTTAACCATAAAACCCACCCCGATGGTGACGGCAGACATCATGCGGCGGTCGCTTAGAATTAGGTCGAGCGCTAAAAGAAGGAAAAAGAGCGCAACGCCGTCGAAAAAGCCGAGCATGGCATAAACCGGGGTAAAAAGACCCACGTAAAACCAGAGAACCCGGGTGACGGTGGCTGGTGTTTGAAAAAGCTTTTTCGCCAGCCGATAAATCATCACAAAGTTTCCCACTTCAAACAACACAAACATAAAACCCAAAAGAATAATAAACCACAGGCGGGGATCATCAGACCAGGGCGGCAGCAGCAGCGACAGCCGATAGGCTCCCACACTTAACCACGGGACGAGCGGCGGCCATTCGAGCCAGAAATCTAAGAAAGGATAGAGCGAGAAATCTGACAGAGAAGCAATGCCGAAGTAGGTGTCAAAGTCGGACCAGTCACGGATGAATCCGCCGGGTCGGAGCAAAAAAAGCGTGAAGAGACGGAAGGTGGTAAACAGAATCAGTAAAAACCAAAAATCAGACACAGAGGAAACCGGGTCGGGCAGAGAGATTTCCGGTTCCGGTTCGGGCTGCGGTTTTGGCGGCGGCTCGGCCGGTGAGGCCGGTTCCGGCTCGAAATCTTGCTCGGGTGGTGTGGATGGGCGCGGGTGGGGTTGGGGCGGCGGTGGTGTTAGCGTTTTGGGTTGAGGGGGAATGGGTTTATCAAAGGTGATAACTTTTTTAGCGGTTACGTTGGGCGATGGTAAGGCATCGAAATCAAAATCAGCGGCTTTGGCCTCTTGCAGAGCCTGTTTGATAGCATCTTCAATATCGTCGGGTTTGGGTTTGGCTCGGCGCGGCTCCAGAGTGGGGGCGGCCAGCGCGGATAGATCAACATCGGTCTGCAAATAAGACTGGGCGGCTTCGAAAAGGGCCTGCTGAATTTCATCAACCGGGCCGGGCTGTGGACCTTCGTCGATATCGAGAATGAGGTTGCGGGCGTCCGGGCTGTCTGAGGCATTTGAAGAAGGATCTGCGCTTTTGGCAAGACCATTTTGGCCATGCTCGTCTGCTGATTTGTCCCCTTTGGCTTTTTCATCGCTGCCGGGCGCTGTCATGGGTGATTTTTTTTGACTCATCGCATTCTCCCTGTCCATAACTTTAACCGTAACATTAATAGGGCTAGCGTGTACTTAGTAAATATTGAGAAAAACTGCGTTTTGCTATGGCCGTGCATCCGCAAGCGGTAAAATACCGGTACTTCCAGCATTTTGTAGCCGCGTTTGTGGCCGACCATCAATAGCCGGATAAAATAGTCGCCGTAGCCGTAGTAAATCTGGTTCAAATCCATCGAGACTAAATCTTTGCGCCGAATGGAGAAGAAGCCGCTGAGGTTATCGTGAACGGGGGTTTGGAACAGCAGCCGGATGGCGTAGTTGTAGAGAAGGCTGGAAAATTGCCGAAAGCGATCTTCCATACCACCGGCCATAACAAAGCGGGAACCGATGATGATGTCATAGTATTCCAAAAAGCGGATCATCTGTGGAATAAGGATGGGATCGTGGTTGAAATCGGTGTCCATAAAGACGAGAATTTCGCCATCGGAGTGTTCGATGCCGTAGCGGATGGCGGTGGCCAGGCCGCGATCTTTGGTGCGAACACATAGTTTTACGCGGGAGTCGTCTTGAAAATGTTGGCGGACGGCGTCAGCGGTACCATCAGGGCTGTTGTCATCGACCACAACCACATCGTAGTTTAAATCGGCAGGAATGGCCTGAAAGATAGCGTAGATGAGTTCAACGATGTTATCTTTTTCTTTATACGTTGGCAGAATAATCGAGGCTTTCATGGGTGCTGTATTACCCTCATTATAAATACCATCTTAGCCCCCAGTACACTATATATAGTAGATATATTTTAGTTGATGCACAATATATAGGATATATTATACTCAAAAAAAGCTGGATAGAAAATAGGAGAGATTGATGAAGAAAGGTGAGCCGGGGTTACATGTATTTCCACAACTCGAAGATAGTGCCGTAGCGCCCACCCTGCTGTCGAAACTGGCGTTGATCGGCGGGTTTGGGCCAGGAATGATAAGAAGCCTGATTGTGATCTTGGGGGGTATGCAGCGGCGCTCCGGCGTCCAGAATTCTGATAGCCTTGACCAGCAAGTTGGCCCCAACTTCAGCACATTTATAGCCTAGTGAGGTGATGGTATCTTTGGGTGAAACGTCGATGCGTTCTTGCAGCAGGATATCGCCGGTATCGAACTTTTTATCGACCCAGTGGATGGTAACGCCCGTTTCCGACTCGCGGTTGGTGATGACCCAAAAATAGGGAAACAGCCCGCGATGTCGGGGCAATAGCGCCGGATGAATATTAAACGTGCCAATAGACGGCAGGTTAATAAGATCGATTTTGATCAGTTGGTTCATGTAAATCGATAAGATAACATCCGGCTGCCAGGCTTGGACTTGCTCGACGGTATCGGGGGCATTGATATCGCGCGAACCGATAACCGGCACATCGTAAAGGCGGCGCATATCGCGTAGCGAGTGAACTTTTGGCTCCCGGCCAATCAGACGAAACAGAATGGCCGTAGCGCGGCTTTGGAACAGTTCGATGGCTTTACGGCCAACAAAGCGTATGCCCGTTTTTCGCACCAAATACAGCAGTGCTTCCGGCAGATCTTTGCCGTGAATGAGCCGATCTGAGCGAATAATGCCAACCACCTGCCCCGGAAATTCTTTGAGCAGGCGCTCGGTCATGAGATTTGAGTAAAGGCTCTCGTAGGTAAGGATGACAACGCGCATGAGAATTATGAATTAGGAATTATGAAGGATGATGAGAAGGAGAGTGATTTTGTTTTCATAAGATGTATTCATCCTTTAAGGTTTTTTGGCTAGATTAATCAGCGTGTCGCAAATATAGTCGATCTGATCGGGGGTGAGCGTTGCGCCGGAAGGCAGATTAAGGCCCTGGCGCGACAGTTTTTCGGCAATGGGCAGGGATTGGCCGGTATTGTACATAGGCAGGGTGTGAACCGGGTAGAAAAAGGGACGGCTGTCGATGTTGGCCTGGCGCAGTCGGGTGCGGACGTCGTCGCGGCTGAGGCCGAAATCATCCTCAATTAAGATCGAATACATCCAGTAAACGTTGGTAGCCCACGGCGCGTTGGGCGGTAGGCTTAGCCCTTTGATGCCGGCCAACCGGCGGCGATAGTGCTCGGCGTTACGGCAGCGAATGGTGATGAGATCTTCGATTTTTTCGAACTGAGCCAGCCCAATAGCGGCCTGAATGTTGGTCATCCGGTAATTGTAGGCAATTTCAGGGTGCCAGTAGGGGTTATCGTTATAACGGCCCTGATTTTCTAAGAAAAAGGCGCGTTTGGCCCAGGCTTCATTGTCGGTCAAAATAATGCCGCCTTCGCCGCTGGTGATAATTTTGTTGCCGTAGAAGCTGAAGATAGATGCATCGCCCAAATTGCCGGTGCGTCGGCCCTGGTAACAAGCTCCGTGGGCTTCAGCCGCATCCTCTAAGAGCAGTAGGTTATATTCTTTAGCAATCTCGCGCAGCGGATCCATGTTAGCCGGATGGCCGTAAAGATGAACGGCAAAAATAGCC
>JAGRBY010000019.1 GCA_020433835.1 Anaerolineae bacterium
CATCGAGACAGCGCCGCAGCTCATCAAGCGCCGCCCGACCGGCTTTAGGCTGGAGTGCGGCAAAGGCCATCACCCGCTCCGGCCACTGCCGGATGAGGGCCAACACCTGGCTGTTACGATCGACGCCGGTTTCGTGCCGCTGCGGATACTCACCCTGCATCACCACCCGATCCAGCCCGGCCCGATCCATATCCTCGATCATCCGCTCAGCCGAAGCCCAGCCTTGCACCGATTTTCCAGCTTCGTCCGGCGACAGCAGCAGCCCCCAATAAGGTTCTTGTTCGATAAAATCGGGCAGCCGCACCCGCTGTGAGGGCGGCATATAGTGAATATGGGCATCAATAAGCATAGAGTGAACTCCTCTTAAAATGGGTTTGTAGGGCAAACTTAAGTTTGCCCTACAAACCCATTGTTTCAAATTTCAATTTTTATGCGATTCGCCAATGGTGTAAAAAATTTTCCGCTTTTTCGATCGAAAAAGTCCTTTGTAAAAATCAACATACCACTTTTTCGATCGAAAAAGTCCCTTGTAAAAAAAAACTTCCAACGATTCTTATAATGCAAGCCAATTGTATCAAATTTTTTCCAACGAATCGACTGAAAAAGCCCGTTGCAAAAACAAACATGCCACTTTTTCGATCGAAAAAGTCATTTGCAAAAAATGAATCGCTGTTTTTACATAGAAAAAGGGGTTTGCGAAAAAGTTTTGGCCGAAATCCAATCGAAAAAGCCGGATTTTTTTCACGCACGCATCGAGTCACGGTCGGGTAAGGCGTTTGCCCCAAATTTTTTCCGCAATCGCAACCGTAAAAGCCGTTTGCGTGAAATTTTTTGGTGTAATTCGATCTAAAATGCCGGATTTTTTTCCTGATGTTGCCGTCAAGCTATAGCCAATGGCCGATTCTGTTAAAGCAACTCGGGTAAAGCGATAGCCGGTTTTGCATTCGGCCCAATCCGTGCTACCCTGCCTAACACTAAACACAATAGCGCAGTTGAAGGGGTGCTCCACTGCTTGTTGACACTCCCTTGAAAATAGCAGTTAGCGGTTAGCCGCTAGCCGCTAGCAAAAGATTTTCATTGTCGGTGTCGTCCGGTAAGGACTGTTCGACTCCCTTGAAAATAACGGTCTGGAGCGTCAAAGTTTACTTTGACCCCAGCGTGGATGACAAAGCAAGCTTTGTCGCTCCGATACATTTTCATTTCCGGTCTCGTCTCAACTGAGACTGTTAGACTATAATTTACAGAGAGGTTCTTTGCAATGTCGCCAGAAGTTAATTACAAAGCCGAGTTGGTGGGTGTTTTCGGTCACCCAATAGCCGAAAATCCCACCATTGTTATGCAAGAAGCCGGATTTCGCGAGTTGGGGCTAAACTGGCGTTATCTTAACATCGAAGTCTATCCCGATGATTTAGCCGCGGCCGTACAGGGGTTGCGAGCGATGAATATGCAGGGCATCAACCTGACCATCCCCCACAAAGTTGCGGTCTTACAGTATCTCGATGAGGTAGCGGAGGATGCCAAGTTGATGGGCGCAGTCAACACCGTTCGCCGCGAGGGCCATCGCCTGATTGGCGAGAACACCGACGGCAAAGGGTTTCTGCGTGCCCTGCGCGACGATGCCAACATCGATCCTGCCGGCCAGAATGTGGTTATTTTGGGCGCAGGTGGTGCAGCCAGAGCCATTGGCGTGGAGTTGGCCTTAGCCCAGGCCGCCCATATCGCCATCGTCAACCGCTCTGTCCGGCGCGGGCAGGATTTAACAGCGTTGATAAACGAAAAAACGCCCGCTCAGGCCGATTTTGCCGTATGGGACGGGCCGTATGCTCTACCGGCCACAACCAACATCGTGGTCAATGCCACTTCGATTGGCCTCTACCCCGACGTTACCGCCAAACCCGACCTGGATTATGATAGTATTACCGCTGATATGGTCGTGTGCGATGTCATCCCCAACCCACCCCGTACGCCCTTCTTGAAAGAAGCAGAGGCACGGGGCGCTCGCGCATTAGACGGCTTGGGCATGCTGGTTTATCAGGGCGCAATTGCGTTCAAAATGTGGACCGGCTTTGATGCTCCGGTTGAGGTTATGCACCGGGCGCTGGCCGAGGTGTTTAACGCTTAATCGTGCTAACGGTATGCAGCCGATGAAACACTGAAACACTGATGGGCTTGAAGCCACTGAAGCAAGGCTTACGCAGAATGGAGAACAATTTAGCAAATTGTTCTACATTCTTGTAAGACGTGTGATGTATACCCCGTCTATCAGTGGCTTCATAAAAATTCAGTGTTTCAGTGTTTCAAAAAAAGGGAGAACGCATACGAATGAAGACACCCATGAAACTTATCTCGATCAATGTCGGCCTGCCGCGCGAAGTTGAATGGCACGGCCAAAAAGTAACCACCGGCATCTTCAAAGAGCCGGTCGCCGGGCCGGTAATGGTCCGCACGCTCAGCCTGGAGGGCGATAAGCAAGCCGATCTGTCCGTCCATGGCGGGGTTGATAAAGCGGTCTACGCCTACCCGACCGAGCATTACGCTTACTGGCGCAGCGAGCTACCCGAGATGGATTTGCCGTGGGGAATGTTTGGTGAAAACTTAACCGTCGAAGGTCTCATTGAAACCGAAGTCAATATCGGCGATCGTTTTCGATTAGGGAATGCCGAACTCATCGCCGTCCAACCCCGCCTGCCCTGTTTTAAACTCGGGCTCAAATTTGGTCGCGACGATATGGTCAAACGCTTTCTCGCCAGCCGCCGCACCGGAGTTTACTTCAAGGTGGCGCAGGAAGGCCAAATACACATCGGCGATCAATTAGAACTTCTCCACCGTGATGAAAACCAGGTGCCGATTGCCGATATTACCCGTCTCTTCGCCTTCGAAAAGGATGATCTGGCCACGCTGCACAAGATCATTCAAGTGTGGGATTTGCCCGTAGACTGGCAAGAGCATTTTCGGCAGCAAATCCACAAATACGCATAGCCAGGAGTGGGGCATCACTTCGACTACGCTCAGGATAGGCCTCAGATGCAGAGCGGCGTAGGCCAACCCGTTCGCATCTGAGGATGCTCACTCCGCTACTTCTTCTGTAATATGGTATAATAAATATTCAATATCTCACTAATCTATTTTCGAGAGCAGATATGAGTAAAATTCAAATCTCCCAGCAAATGTATGACAAGGTCGCTGAAGTCGCAGCGCAACGAAACCAAACACCGGATCAGTTTGTAGAAAATTTACTTGCGACTCAATTGCTGCCACCCCACCCTTACGTTGAAGTCATTCAAAGCCGTAGTCAGCCACGCGCTGTTATTAAAGGTACGCGCGTTGGAGTTGATGTTATCATCGGCTATATGCAGGCGGGTTACTCACCGCAGGCTATCGCCGCTAATATACTCCCTCAACTTTCTCTGGCCCAAATCTACGACGCCTTGAGCTATTACGAGGATCACCGTATCGAAATCGAAGCAGTATTGTCGAGCAACAAACCAGAAAATTGGCAGGAATATATAAAACATAAGTTGGGAAAAGAGGCCTCCGCACAACTATTAGGCCAGCAAGATGTCAAAAGTTAAAATTTTGCTCGATGAAGATGTATGGGTTGGTCTGGCTGAAGCTTTGCGTGAAAACGGTTACGATGCAATTTCTGTACGTGCGTTAAATCGAATGGGGTTCTCCGACGAAGAACAAATGGCCTTTGCCACTGCCGATAATCGAACAATTCTGACCCACAACATTCAAGATTTTGCACCTATGGTCGCTGATTATTTCGAAAGAGGTATACCCAACTCTGGTGTTATTGTGGCTCGACAATTTGATAAAGGGACACTCTTACGCCGAACACTAACTCTTTTGAAGTCAGTTACTTCGGAAGAAATGGCTAATACATTGCGGTTTGTTTAGTTCGCCTCTTTTTAACGGAACTCCTTGACCCCCAACGGCGTCTATGTATCATAAAACCAGATATACTCGCATAAAAGGAGTCTCCTGATGAGAAGAGAAAAAAGAACGGGGCAGGTGGAACAGAGTGCGTATTACGCCGTACACAACCTGCATCAGCTTAAGACTACGCCCAACGCATTATGCACTACGGTTTACCTCTTCATGGCCTTTGCCGTGCTATTGCTCGCCACCGCGTGCACCTCAACCACCGCTGCTCAAACCAACACCTCCACTCCGGCGGCATCAACACCCACCCATCTGCCGCCACCACCCAAAGTAACCTACACGCCGGTTGAACCGGGAACCGTATCGCCGATTATCGTGCAGCGCTTCCCCCGGCGCGGCGAGGAATTAGCCGCCGACGGCACAATCGAATTGGTATTTGACCGCGCTATGGATCAAAGCGCTACGGAAGATGCCTTTACCCTGCAACCGGCAGCGGATCAACCTCAAGAAGTTGCCGGCGATATCTCCTGGCCCGATGCACGAACCATGGAGTTTACCCCGGCTGAGGCACTCGACCGGGCTTCAACTTATGATGCTATCTTAACCCAAGATGCCGTGGCCGAAGACGGAGCGCCGCTGGCCGAGCCGTTTACCTTTCGCTTTAGTACACCGGGCTTCTTAGAAGTAACCCAGGTCATCCCCGCCGACGGCACTATCGATGTGGAAACCCAGGCCACCATTACAGTCATGTTCAACCGGCCCGTTGTGCCGCTAACATCACTGGAAGAGGCCGAAAACTTTCCGCAGCCGCTTGAATTTGAGCCGAAGATTTCCGGCCAGGGCGAATGGCTCAACACCTCGATCTATGTCTTTACCCCGGCCGGCGACCTGCCCGGTGGAGTGACCTTTACCGCCCGCGTCAACGCCGGACTGCAAGATGTTGCCGCCAAAACCGATTTACCCAACGACTTTGAATGGCAATTTACCACCCAACCGCCGGAAGTTGTTTTCACCAGTCCGCAAGATGGGCAAACGCTCGTGCCTATCGAAAACCCGATACAAATCACCTTCAGCCAGCCGGTCGAGGCCCAATCGGTTAAAGACAAGTTTGCGCTCACCAGTGGCCGCCTCTTTAGCAGCGGCGTCGCCGGTCAGTTTGAAGTTATTAGCGAAACCGTAACGTTTACGCCAACCGAACCGCTACAGTTCGACACGCGCTACAACGTCACCATCAACGAAGGTGTAACCGGGGCGGCAGGCGGCAGCGGTATGGTTAGCCCCTACAGCTTCGGTTTTACAACCGTGCCTTTGCCGCGCATCGTTGGCACCACCCCGGCTGACGGTGACAATGATGCCTCACCGTATACCGGCTTCGCCATTCTTTTCAACACCCCGATCAATCCGGACACGGTGATGAACCATGTCGAAATGGATCCGCCGCTGCCGATTACGCCAACGCTGGTTTACACGTCCTATTCGCCGTGGAGCAACAGCTTCAGCATTAGCTTCGGGGCCAAACCATCAACCGATTATGAGGTTCGGATCAGCCCCGGTATTGAAGACCCCTACGGCAACAAAACCACCGACAACCTGAACGTACAGTTTCGCACCCAGCCCCTGTCGCCCAACTACCAACTGCGCACATCTGACTTTGTCGGCACTTATGACGCGGCCTTACCGGCTAAGATGATCGTTAGCTACGTCAACATTAACACCCTCAATTTACGCCTCTACAAACTCGATAAAGAAGCTATTTTTGATGATCCCTGGGAATGGAACCAAGATACGCTGCCCTCTTCACCGGATTTGGTGCGCGATTGGCAGGAAAAGCTCGAAGCGGCAACGAATCAGCAATCTTTTCAGGTTATTGATCTGGTCAAAGACGGTGGCACGCTCGAGCCGGGGGTTTACCTGCTCGATACCGACTCGCCGCAGTTGAAGGACACCAATTATTATCGCAACCACCGGCATATGCTGGTTGTCAGCCATATCAATCTCACGCTCAAAACCGGACAACGGGACGCGCTGGTCTGGGCCACCAACCTGGCCGACGGTAAACCGATTTCCGGCCAAGAGATTATCTTTTTTGAACCCTCTGATAACAACCGGCGAGGCACCGCCACCACCGACAGCGATGGCCTGGCACAAATTGAGTTAAATCAGCGCGGTCAGCACAGCAATATCATTGCCTTGATCGATGCCGATGATGACAGCTTTAGCGCCGTGTCGCAAAACTGGTCCAATGGCATTAACCCCTATGAGTTTGGGGTCGATTTTGCCTACAGCCTACCCGATTACAATGTGCACATCTACACCGACCGACCCATCTATCGCCCCGGCCAGACCATCTACTATAAAGGCATCATTCGCCGCGAAGATGACGTAGAATTTAGCCGGCCCGATGTGGGCAAGGTCAAAATTACTATTTTAGATGCCGCTTATGAGACTGTGTTGGATGAAGATGTTGATGTTAGTCCGGCCGGTACCTTTAACGGCTCAATCACGTTAGAAGAAGGCGCGTCCTTAGGAAATTACACCCTTGGGGCGAGATTCGGCACGCAGTACTTCGAGCAGTATGTGCAGGTAGCAGCCTATCGCGCCCCTGAATTCGAAGTTACGGTCGAGCCGGATAAAATCGAACTACTGCGCGGCGACGACATCGACGCCACCATCCATACCAACTACTTCTTCGGCGGGCCGCTGGCCGGAGCCGATGTTACCTGGAACGTACTGGCCGAAAGCTATCGCTTCGACCCGCCCCAGTTTGGCGGCTATCGCTTTACCGATGCCAACGATCCTTATGTTTGCTTTGATTGCTGGTGGTGGCACTCTAACTCGTTCCCGCAGACTGTTCTCAACGGCAGCGGCACCTCTGACGCCGCCGGTCAGCTAAGCCTGACGCTCGATGGCCAGGAGCTGGACGAAATCTTGCAGACCGGAAGCCAGCAGTTAACCATCGAAGCCAACGCCACCGGCCCCGACAACCAGTTTATTTCGGGCCGCAGCAGCATCATCGTCCACAAGGGCGACTACTACATCGGCCTTAGCCCGCAGGAGCAGGTAGCCGATGCCAAGGAAGAAACCGCCATCGATCTTGTTGCGGTTGATTGGGACGCGCAGCGGTTGGCCGATAAAACGCTAAACATCCAAATTGTACGCAACGAATGGGTTAACACCTTTGTTGCAGAAGGCGGCGGCGGCTATTGGACATCAGAAACGAAAAAAGAGTTAATCGATGAACTGACCGTCACTACCGACTCGCAAGGTGAAGCCATCGCTCGCTTTACCCCGCCCCAAGGTGGCAACTACCAGATTATCGCTCAAGATGAAGCCACCCTTGATACCGCATCTTCCGGCACCGAATCGTCTGATGACCAATCTCTTAATCTTCCCATCTCCCCTATTCGCTCATCGATCTTCGTTTGGGTCGCCGGCGAGGACAATGTTTCCTGGCGGCGCGAAAACAACGACCGCATTACGCTTATCAGCGACAAAGCCAGCTACGAGCCGGGTGAAACGGCTGAAATCCTCATTCCTTCACCGTTTGAAGGTGAGCATTACGCTTTGGTTACCGTCGAACGCGGGCGCATCATCGAGCAAGAGGTCATCAAGATGACCAGCACCAGCCAGGTTTACAAGCTGCCTATCACTGAAAAGTATGCACCTAACATCTATGTCTCGGTTGTGCTGGTTCAGGGCCGTGAAGGGCCAACCGCTGACGATGCACCTCGGCTGGCCGATTACAAAGTGGGCATTCTGCCCATTGACGTTACCCCCTCGGCCCAACTGCTCAACATCAGTCTGGCGGCCTCGCCGGAGCAGGCCGAACCGGGCAGCGAAGTAACCTACACGCTGGAAGTAACCGATGTCGATAATCAGCCCATCGCGGCTGAGTTCTCGCTCGATTTGGTTGATAAGGCCGTCCTGTCGCTCCAGCCCCGTCAAGCGGAAGCTATTGTCGAGGCTTACTACGGCCGGCGGGCGTTGGGTATCAACACCTCCAGCGGCTTGACGATATCGGTCAATCGCCTGCTGTTGGAATTGGCCGAAGATTTAGGGCTAGAGCAGGATGACTTTGCCCAGGCCCCACCCGCCGAAGAACCGGCCATGGAGATGGCCGAGGAAGAAGGTATAGCGATGCCCGCCGCCGCCCCGGAGCCAACAAACCTGGCCCGGTCTGAAGCCATGGTGGCCGATGAGGCTATGGATAGCGCCGCCGAAAACAAAGCCGCAGTTCCCGCTGGAGTTGAAGTCCGTGAGGAGTTCAGCGATACCGCTTTTTGGGAGCCGATTATTGTTACCGATGAAAGCGGTCAAGCCGAAGTAACGCTCACCCTGCCCGACAACCTGACTACCTGGGTTATGCGCGGCGTCGGTGTGACCAACAACACCGAAGTAGGCGAGGCGACCACCGAACTGGTCTCGACAATGCCACTGTTGATCCGGCCCGTCGCGCCTCGCTT
Source organism: Anaerolineae bacterium (assembly GCA_020433835.1). The sequence continues at coordinate 8,349 of JAGRBY010000019.1, forward strand.
CTTTGTGGTTGATGACAAGGCCCAACTGGCGGCCAATATCACCAACAACACCGATGATGTCATAGAGGCCGACGTATCGCTCTCAGCCGATGGCATCATCATCGACAGCGCCACGGCGGCTCGGCAAACCATCGAAGTGCCGGCTCGCGGCGAAACGAAAGTTACCTGGGACGTGACCGTTGAGGATGTAACCGAAACCGAACTGGTCTTTGCCGCCGTCAGCACCGATGGCGAGTACAGCGACGCCGCCAAACCGCGCCTGACCACCGGCCCGGACGGCTCGCTGCTGGTCTATCGCTACACCGCGCCGGACATCGTCGGCACAGCCGGACAACTAACCGAAGGCGGCGACCGGACGGAAGTAGTTGCCTTACCGCCCAACTTCGACGAGCGGCGCGGCGAGCTAACTGTCCAACTCGATCCCAGTCTGGCAGCCGGTATGCGCGATGGTTTGGACTATCTGGAGCATTACGAATATGAATGTACTGAGCAAACCGTCAGTCGGTTTTTGCCCAATGTGCTCACTTTCGATGCCTTGCAATCGCTGGGTATTGAGAATAAAGATTTGGAAACACGTCTGCCGGGGTTGGTCGATGAGGGCTTGAACAAACTGTATAATCAGCAGAAATCAGACGGGGGTTGGGGCTGGTGGTCAAATAATGAAAGCAATGTCCACGTCACCGCCTACGTTGTTTTCGCGCTAACCAAAGCCCAACAGGCCGGAGTTGATGTTTCAGCTACGGTGCTGTCAAACGGACAGAATTTCTTACTCGACCATCTTAAATCGACACGACAGTTAAATGACACCTTCACCGCCAATCGCCACGCCTTTGTACTGTACGCCCTGGCTGAAGGCGATGCCGCTCCGGCCGATGCCCTGGAAGATCTGTTTGAGGATCGCGAAAAGCTGGCGCACTACGCACGGGCGTATCTAGCCTTGGCCCTTAATCTCACTGACGCCGAAGCGTATGACAGCAATATCAAAACTCTACTGTCGGACATAAACAATGCGGCCATTCTCAGTGCCACCGGCGCTCATTGGGAGGAAGACAGTTATGATTGGTGGGCCATGAACACCGACACCCGTTCAACCGCCATCATCTTAGATACCCTGGCTCGCCTCGATCCGGACAACGCGCTGATCCCCAATGTGGTCCGCTGGCTGATGATTGCCCGCCAAGGGGGTATCTGGGAAACCACGCAGGAAACTGCCTGGTCACTGATTGCCCTCACTGACTGGATGGTCGAGACGGGTGAACTGGATGCCGATTACGATTACTCGCTGTTCTTAAACGAGGATGAAATCGCCGATGGTTCTGTCACCAAAGCGAACGTGCAAGAGAGTATCAAACAAAGTATACCCGTTGCCGATCTGTTAGTCGATACCGGCAACGCGCTCACGATGGCCCGCACCGATGGTAACGGACGGCTCTACTACAGCGCTCACTTGAAGGTTTATCTGCCGGTTGAAGATATCGAGCCGGCCGAGCGCGGCATCATCGTCAGCCGCCAATATCGGCTGGAGTCGTGCCTGGCCGAGCAAGCTAAGGATAAAAGTGTGGTCTGCCAGGAAGTGCGTGAGGCTAAACTGGGCGATGTTATCCGTGTCGATTTGACGATTATTGCTCCGAATGACCTTTACTACGTTGTGGTTGAAGATCCGCTGCCGGCCGGGGCGGAGGCCATCGACACCGGGCTGGCAACAACCAGTCTCCTGGCGATGGATCCCACTCTGCTGCGCACCAGCCGAACCTATTTTGGTGAGGAAGATGTCTTCTATGGTGGCCGCCCGACTTACTGGTGGTGGTGGAACTGGTATTCGCGCAGTGAACTGCGGGATGAGAAAGTTGTCTTATTTGCCGACTATCTCCCCAAAGGAACCTACGAATATAGCTACACGATGCGAGCTACCCTACCTGGTGATTACCAGGTTATTCCAACCGTAGCTTCGGAGTTTTACTTCCCAGAAGTTTTTGGTAGAAGTGATGGCCGACTGCTGAGTATTGGCCGCTAAAAACAAAAAATCCCCACATGTGTGGGGATTTTTTTTGCGGTTTTTTATTCTATTAAATGATTTCTAAATTGACCCGCTTGCCGTCTTTAGCGGCACTGGTGCGGAGCAACGTTCGCATGGCATTGGCTACCCGACCCTCTTTACCAATGATGCGCCCCATATCATCTGGCGCAACACTGAGTTCGAGGACAATCATCGAGGCACCCTCTACTTCCTCTACCTTCACTTCCTCGGCCTTGCTAACGACGGCTCTCGCCATTTCTAGTGTTAAGTCTTTAAGATGTCCCATTTTCGAACCTCCCAATTCGAATCTAGTATTAGGTTTTTGGTACTTGTGTCAAGTTAGTATATCAAGTTTGTGGCGGTGGGTCAATAGATTTTATTCACCCATAAGTACTAAGGTACTCCGCAACGGAAGATATTTTGTTAAAAAGTACTTAAATTCCAATAAATTTTGTTAATCTTACTGGTAAGATGATATTATACACCGGTTAAAAATTTCTATCAAATATTTAGGTGAAAAATAAACATGAGTCGATTACGTGTTGGCATTGTAGGTATGGGTATCGGTTTAACCCACTTAAAAGGATACAAAGCGCTGCCTGATGCCGTTGATGTTGTGGCGCTTTGCGATTTAAATGAGACACTCATGACAAACATCGGAGCAGAGTATGGTGTCCCGCTGCGCTATAAAGATTTCAATGAACTGTTTGCGTCTGGTGAAGTCGATGCCGTAAGTATCTGTTTGCCTAATAGTTTGCATGCTCCCGCTTCAATTGCGGCCTTAGAGGCCGGTTTACATGTATTATGTGAGAAACCCGTTGCTGAAAACGCAGCAGCAGCCCAAAAAATTGTAGAAACCGAAGCGCGCTCATCCGCCAAATTTATGGTCTGCTACAACCGGCGCTATCGGCCCGATGTAAAATGGATGAAAGATGCCATCAATAAAGGGCTGCTAGGGCATATTTATCAGGTTAAGGCCGGCTGGCTTAGAGAGGCGGGTATCCCCACCAAAACCGGCTGGTTTATCAACAAAAAAATCGCCGGTGGTGGTCCACTGATTGATTTGGGAGTTCACATGCTCGATTTAGCCCTATGGCTGATTGATTATCCCAAACCCATCACCGTTAGTGGTGATATTCAGGCTAATTTTGGGCCACACGGCTTAAAGATCAAACGCAAGCCAACTGATCCACCGCTGCCGCCGTACGATGTCGAAGACGCAGTGAGCGCCTTTGTTCGGCTTGAAGGCGGCACCATTCTGAACTTAGAAACAAACTGGGCATCGCACACAAAACCGGGGCAGGACGATTTATATATTACGCTGATAGGTACCAAGGGGACAATAGAATTTTACGTTGAAAATTATGCAGCAGTCGATACGCTAACCTTCTATACCGAAATTGAAGGCGCACCGGTCACCATCCGGCCGGGAATCGTAGGCGAACGAAGCGATCATCTATATGCCGTGACTGAATTTGTGAAATGTATTCAAGACGATACTTTACCGCCAGCTACAGTTCACGACGGATTGACCGTTATGAAAATTATTGATGCTATTTATGAGTCGGCAGCCAGAGGCAGAGAGATTGTGTTAGAGGAGAAGATAAGCCGCTAAGAAGGAACTTAGGAGAAAAGAGGCCGATTAAGTCAGCTTTAATCGGCCTCTTTTTTAAACGGATGTATAAACAACTCCGGCTGTAAAAGACAACAAAATGATGCCCAACAAAAGCCAAAGCCAGTCGATTGAACTTTCTTGGTTGGTTGTTGAATGGTGATTTGAGGCAAAAAAAGAGGCGGGAACTTTGTCTGTATCGTTAAAACGGGTTATTACATTTTGTTGAGAAACCAGGGTTAATAATCGGTCAGGGTTATCAACAAGCCATTGGGTGCCGTCATGCCGATACCAGAGACCACTTTTGTAGCCAACCATCCAGTAATAACCATCGTCAGCAAAGTCTATAGTGTCAACTAAATGCGTACGAAAGGTATCTTTGTCCAACGCACCATGAGAAAACTGCCGGTTGAGCTGTTCTACAGCGTGCTCAACTTCTGCGAAATCGATCATCGTGGCTATTAATCTTCCCATTCCGGAGGGATGTCCGGTTTTGAGTGCTTGGGAATAACAGCCATCGACGGTTGGGTATCTTCAAGTACAGTTGTCGTTTTGGTAGAAAGCGGCGATTTAACTTGAGAGGAATATCCGGCTGAAGGGGGTTCTTCGTCTGAAATTTTTATAATGATGGCCGTGATGTTGTCAGGCCCGCCAGACTGGTTAGCCATATCAATGAGTTGCTGAGCAGCAATAAACGGGTTTGAAACGGTTTCAAGTACGTCGATTATGGCCTGGTCACCAATTTCTCCCCATAACCCATCGCTGCAGAGGATGATTACATCACCAATTTGAATTTTTTCGGTGACGGCGTAAATTTCCAGGTCACCACCTTGGCCTAAAGCTTGGTACAAAACGTTGCGGCGGGGATGGCTAAGAGCCTCTTCTTCCGTAATTTTGCCCATCTCAACCAACCGCGATACTAAAGAGTGATCTTTGCTTAAACGATGCAGTTTGCCGTCTCGCAGAAGATAAACCCGTGAGTCCCCCACATTCATCGAAACAAGGATGTCACTGTACAGTACAGTGGCAATAACGGTTGTGCCACCGCCTTGGGTTGCATCCATGACCTCCATATTCGCTTTTTGAATAGCATCCGTGAGAGCATCGATGATGGCTTCGTGGTATGTTTCTGTCGGATAAAAATGATTTTGGGTATAGTATTCTTTATTAATCGTCTCGATGGTAATTGCCGAGGCAACTTCACCTTTTTGATGACCACCCATCCCATCGGCAAGAACGTAAAGATGGCCTTTTTGCTCTAAGACGTCGGGGGCAGTTTCGGTGGGAAGCATGTAAGCATCTTCATTATGATCTCTGACCATTCCTGTATTGGTCATACCCGCATAATGATAGTGAAATTCCAGGCTGGTAAAATTCGACTTTTCCGACTTATCGTTAGACAACGCTTATCGCCTCCTTAAAGTTTTGCATGAGTGGCTATGCAATAAAATATGCACATTTCTACGTTCAGCTACATTATAACGCTTTTCGAAATAAATTTCCAAACCTTGTTTTCAAAACATAAAAAAGTGGTATTACTTCATCTTTGTAATGCTTGACTGTGAACGTAGAGCCGGAACTTTGGCCATGGCATAAGCGGTTACCAAAGCGGCTTCGTGAGCATAACAGCCAATGAAATAGGTGGCATATTCTTCGTTTTTGCGTTGTAAAGCGAATCCATCCTTGAAGGCCTGCACGGTTACCACTTTTCGATCTAATCGAATAAATGTAAATTGATTACTGGGAAGAACAATGCGTTGGTTTGTACAGAAAAGATTACCTTCATCTTGCCATTTCATACCATCACGTGGAGCTTTTTGCTGAGGCCAATAATTACTTTCACCCGAGAGCGGCTCGCCGTGACCTCGACGCAGGCCATTAACATTAATGTAACACACTTCGTTAAGCTGCTCCAGAATAATTTGGGCCAGCACAGTTTTAACGGGTGAGATAATATCAATATTACCTTCAGAAATTTGAGCCAGCTGTTCATCCGTGTATAGGTTGCCGATGACAACTTTCAAGGGGTCAGGTTTCAATACAACTGTACTAAGTTCCGGCCCAATTAAACTAAAATTACCGGCAGGCAGTTGGGTAATGGTATAACGCCCTTTTTTGAACATGCCCAACATTGTCCGCTCATTGAGGGTTAACCCACAATTTTCACAAATATAGCTCCCCTCTTGCAAAGAAATAGGAGCCTCCATACAGAATGGGCACTCTTTATATAGAGTATCAGCCATGTAATTCTCCTCTAACTAAAATAAGGCTCTCATTGTATCAAAAACCGCCAGCTTAAACAAGAGTTTGGCCTGACTTTTCAAAAAGAGAAAGTTTAAATGCAAACTTGGCTCGAAAATTGTATAATACGTTCAAAAATCAAACCTATTCTTTTAGGGAAATATTTTGATTGAACTACTTACCCAAATTCTATGTGATTATCCTCCGGCTGTTGCCGTTGATGGGGCTTACCTTTTTGCGCAAACCGTCGATAACCAAGCATCGGTTTTTGAAGCCGGGTTTGATATTTTGGTGCGGAAACAAGCTAAGAAACTCCTTATTTCAGCCGCTGGTCCCATTTCCGGTTATCCTGGTTATAAACAATGGCAGCATGAATTGCATCAGTTAGGTATCAATTCCGCCGATGTCGCTGGTATCCCCCCATCAACTGAGGCAATACTTCACACACGCGTTGAGGCAGAAGGATTGGTTCGATACCTTAAAGCAACCGGGGCAAAAACCGTGTCCGTAATTTCAGCCCCGTTTCATCAGTTACGCTGTTTTATGACGGTGGTTTCAGTTGCTTTGGAAGAAATGCCAGAGTTAAAGATTTATAGCCAAGTGGGCACCTCTCTACCCTGGCATGAAACTGTTGTTCATTCCCAAGGAACGCTGCAACTCAAACGTAGTAATTTGATTAAAAGTGAGCTTGATCGCATTACTACCTATCAACAAAAAGGAGATTTAGTATCCACAGAAGCAGTTTATGACTACTTAACGCGACGAGACAGAGATTAGTGGGTTTTGGAAATAACACTTTTACTATGCGAAGTCTCAATCTAGTAAAAATAATCAGTGGCTTCGCTGTAGGGTTAGCATTGCTCAGCTGTTCCCTTTTTATAAGCCAGGCACAAACACCCGAATCTACCTCGCCGGAATTTTTTATCGAAGCCGAAGTCGATAACTACACCCCCTACGTTGGCCAGCAAATTACATACGTTCTCAAGCGCTATCAGGCAGTCGATTTTCCTAATCCTCCCCATTACGAAGATCGGCCGTTTATTGGTTTTTGGGATACCCCGCTCATGCAACAACCTACGTATACCACAACGCTGCAAGGGCGAGAATATCGCGTTCATCCTACCCATATCGCCTTATTTCCTACGCTTGTCGGCTCGCGCACAATTGAACCGACCCAGTTAGTCATTCCCGGTGATGGTCCTGAGGCAGATACTATTCTTGAGAGTCAGGCCATTACCATTCAAGTTCAACCGCTACCTCCTAATCCGCCCGACCACTTTCGTGGTGCAGTGGGTCAATTTGAGATTAGCGCGGCATTTGATCCGCCTGAGGGGAAGATAAATAATCCAATGAATCTTGTTATAGAAGTTGCCGGAAGCGGAAACATCAACGCCTTAGTGGGGCCAACTACCCCAGACATCGATTTATGGGTTATCAACATGTTTGGAAGTGATACTGTCACGAATGTCTCTCTGAGTAAAGAAGTTGTTAAAGGCTCACGCCGATTTATTTGGAACGTCATCCCTACTGAAGCCGGTCAACAATTCTTTCCCGCTATTCGCTTTAGCTTTTTCAATCCCCAAAGTCAAACGTATGAGTCGATACGGACAGAACCAATTCCTATTACCGTTCAGGCCGATGAGAACGCATCACCATTTCTAAGTCCTATCGCTATACCTCAGCAGAATATACCCCACCGCACTATCGATATTCGGCATATCAAGCGTGTACCCAATAGGTTAATGCAAGCCGGCAATTCGACCTTGGCTTTTTTTGTTTATGTAAGTGGGATTATCATACCTGTTGTTTTTGTTGCCACTGTATGGAGGCATCAAGCGAAGAATAATAAGCGGGAGAAAAGTCCACAACTGCGGCGTAGACAGGCAAAACAGCAGGCCAAAGAGCGTTTAGCAAAGGTTGAAGTACGTTACGCTACAGCCGATACTCTCATATATCAAATTGTGTCCGACTATCTGAGCGACGAATTTAGTACACCGATTACAGGCTTAACCACAACGCAATTGACCGCGTTACTCAAAAAGGGAAACCTACCCCCGAACCTCATTGAACAAACACATAATTTGCTTACTCAGATAGAAGCATCCCGTTTTGGGCCTACCGAGAAGTCTTTGGCAGCTCGACAAATACTTTTGCAAGAGGCTAATCATCTAATTGATGATTTAGAGCGTTTTTTTGCCCAGCGTTGACTTCTACCAAACGCTACTCAAAAATATGAGAGTCCGACAGTCTCGATTGAGACGACAACGAGAATGAAAATTACCGTAGGACAAACTTAAGTTTGTCCTACGGTAATTTTTAGAGGAGGAGACAACGGATTGATTAAATTTGGAGTTGAAGGGGTAAAGTAACGCTTACCGTAGTGCCGGAGTCAGCTTCAGAACTATCGATTTCAATCTGCCCTTGGTGGGCTTCTACAATAGCGCGGCAGGTGTAAAGCCCCAGCCCTAAATTTTTGTTGGTTGTTTTCGTCGTAAAAAAGGGGTGAAACAAATGATCGCGATGGCGCTGCGGAATACCTATGCCGTTGTCTATTATTTTAATGCATACATATTCGGTATTTATATTACTGACACAAACGTTAATAACCCCGCCCGCTTCTGCGTGCATATACCCCCCGTGAGAGAAGCGGTCAAAAATGGCATCACGAGCATTAAGAAAAAGGTTCATCCACAATAACTTCAAATGGCTAGCGCTCGCGAGGATAGTAGGCACAGTTTCTATTTGTTTTACCACTTCTATATCATTTTTACGTAAGGAGTGAGCAACCAACGAAAGCGCATCGTCAATCGTTTTTTGCACATCGGTTTCAAACCAATCGTAACTATCTTGGGTAGAGAAATCCAACAAATTTTGCACGATTTGTCTAATTTGGGTGCCGGCTTCTACGATATAGCCAATAATTGGATAATCGGGAGAGTCAGGTAACGCTTCCATCTCCATAATTTGAGCATTGGCTATAATTATCGTTAGGGGGTTGTTGATTTGGTGAGCGATACTAGAAGCAAGCTGCCCCACCGCCGCCATGTTGGCTGAACGAAATAGGGAAGCCTGCCAACTGCGCTTCTCTGAAACGTCTTGAGCAAGAATGATAACCTGACTCACATCGCCAGGTGCTTTGAAGATAGGATAGGTTCGAACATCATGGTCTGCAAAATAGCCTTGATCAACGGCATCAGATTGGCTCTCCCAGTTTTTCTCTTCGCCGCTTTCAAAGGTAGTTTTCACAACTTCAATCAAACTTTTAGTGGCTCCACCCCATAGTGAGGTATCACAAACACGTCCCACCAGCGCATCCGGATGGGTTCCCAGGCGTTCTGCTTCAGCACGATTTATGGCGACTATTTTTAGGTCGCGGTCTATAAGATACAAGCCATCCGTAATACTTTCGAACAAAGCTTGCAAGGTTCTGTGATTATGTAGAATCTCCTCTTGTTTACGACTCAGATCTAAATATGCGGCTGATAGATCGCGGAACATATTGGCATTTTGAATAGCAATCGAGGCGTGACTGGCAAAAGTATTAAGCAAAGTTTCATCGCCAGCCGAGAAAACGTTTGGGCGTGGGCTTTCAACAGAAATAGCACCGATAATCGCTTCATTTGTTTTTAGAGGGGCGACAAGCAGCGACCAGGCTGTTTTTTCCTCGCTTTGCCACAAGACACGTGTAGTAGCCTGCTGTTGAATAGCTTGTTGAATAGCTTTTTCTCTTACTGTTTCAAGCCCTGCCGGTAATGGCTGATCATAAATTGAAGCTTTGGCTTCAAGTCGGGGGGATTGTGTGGACGGGTCGAGTAAATAGAGAAGACTATGACTGGCAATTTGAATAGTTTTGACAGCAAATTGAACGACCAACTCTAAAACTCGGCGCAGATCAAGAGTAGTGCTGATAGTTTGACTGATCGTACTGAGGGCTTCGGTTTGCTGCAAACGTTGCCTAACTTCTTCATGAAGCCGAGCGTTATCTATGGCTGCGGCTGCTTGCGAAGCAATGATTTGCATAAGACGTAGATCGTCAGAAATAAAACCATGAGAACCTTCGCTTCCCAAGGTCAATACGGCTAAGGGAGCGTCACCAGTGGTTAAGGGAACGGCCAGCCAGGTATCAATTGTGGGCGCATTGGCATGATTGGTATCCTTAAATTCCTGATCAGTAAGCAAAATAGGGCGATTATTTTGAAGAACGTTCCAGGCAATTTCCGCAGAACGGTGGCGATCGGCATCCGAGAGCGGTTGATTTCCACTTAAAGTGACAACTGAATCGATACGATGTTCGTTATTATCTACCACATAAAGGTAAATGTTACACACGGATGCCCCCGTTAAGCTACGAGAGATCGTCATCGTTGTGGTAAGAGTCTCTTGCAAATCAAGGGATTGGTTTATAGACTGACTCGTTTCATGTAAAGCTTTTAATTCATCTACACGACGAGACTCGGCGTGCAGTCGAACGTTTTGCAAAGCGATACTGGCCTGATTGGCCAACATTGTTAACCCTTGTTGGTGAGCATCAGTAAAAGCAGCCAGCTGGTGACTAACAACAACTAACGCCCCCATTGAAATAGTGGCTAACATCAATGGTTCAATGATAATCGATTTATCAATGGGAGAAGAATTATCCTTCCAATTTGGCAGATAAACAGTTTGATTATCTTGTAACATTGTGGCAACGAATTTTTCATCTAATAAACCAACAGCACTTATTATATCGCCTGTTCCTGCTATAGCTATGGCTTGTAAATGATCGCTTATTTCTATCCGATAGTAAAAAACAGCATACTCAACCGATGGCATGAATTTGAGAATAGTGTCTAGTACAATCTGGGCCACATTTTCTTGGTCAAAAGTGGTAGAGATCTGTTGTCCTGCTTCGAACAATATTTTTTGTAACTTCATGAGCAACTCGTTAACGGTTACGGCAATATATCTTATTCATTTGCAATAGTATAGCCGTGTCTAGGGACAGTGAGAATGTATTGAGGGCTGCTGCTGTCATCCTCAATCTTTAAGCGAAGGTTTCTAATATGCATCCGAACCAAATCAGGGCTGCCTGTATCACTGGGGTAATCCCATAATTCTCGTAAAAGTCGCTCTCCACTAAATACTTGCTCAGGGTGACTCAAGAGATGATACATTAGATCAAATTCTACCGGGGTTAGCAGAACTGATTTGGATTTAGTACTTAGTTGATAATTTTGGCAATTAAGGGTGAGGTCGCCCACGGTTAGGTGATCAGGAGTAGAATCTTTTTTACTCTGTGTAGAAGTTCGGCTAAGTATCGCTTTTACGCGCAGCAAAAGCTCACGAACATCAAATGGTTTTGTAAGATAATCATCAGCACCGGCTTCAAATCCATCAATTTTGTCTTCTACGCGTCCGCGAGCAGTAAGAAAAAGAATGGGAACCGTGTGAAGCAGCGGATCGCTGCGGAGTTCGCGACAGATCTCTAGCCCATCCATGCCTAACATCATAACATCAAGAATAATCATGTCTGGATTGGTTCGGCGGGCGATTTTTAGGGCATCGGGGCCATTGTACGCTACACGTACTTGGTAATCTTTTTGCAAACTTCGGGCAATACTTAAAGCAACACGTTCTTCGTCATCAACTACGAGAATACTGGGCATAATATTTACTCCTGGAGGCTATAACAACAAACATGATGAAATTGATGGTGGTTTCCTGAAATTTAGTAGATTAAAAGAATGTCTGAAGCGGACGCCTGCAAGATAAATAACTAACGCTCTTGCAGACGCGTAAAGCTAATAGATTGCTATTAAATTACATTTTACGTGTGGATTAAAAAACGACGATAGGTTCATGAAAAGGGTTATCGCCAGCGCGTTGAGAAAAATTGAGATTCATGAGTAGAGCAAAATAGTAAAGCGTTGTTTGATTTGTCTACCGGTCACTAATAAGAATTGTTACAAACGAAAGTAAAGGAAGGTAAAATTAAATATATCATAGACTGACACGAATCATTATAACGGTAAAAAAGTAGGAGAGCAAGCTTATTTAAAAATCTACAGAGCACCGAGATCTATCCGAAACAATATGAAAGCTACTATCTGTACCAAACGGATGGTTATTTTCCCAATGTAACTGAGATGTAACTATATTATGCTAACATAGTCATGAAAACGGGGATGAATATCGTTTCGCTGAAGGTAACCAAGAGAGAGATACGTCGAAATGCTAGCTACGACCTTAAATTACAATAATTGGGTATCTTCACTGTGGTCAATATGGCTGAACAGTATGTTAGACTCATTTACGTTGACCAATGTGACAAACCCGCTTCATGATCAGGGGGAAACTGTGAAGCCTAGACTGGAAAATAATAGCCAACAACTCTTAACGCCGCATGAGCTAAAGGATGATATTTTGGCAACCGTTACCCATGAGTTGCGTACACCCCTTACCTCTATTCGGGCGGTTTCTGGAATTCTCCATGAAAATCCTGACTTAGACATTAGGCAACGCGATCAATTTTTAACTATTATATTGGAAGAAAGCGAAAAATTAACGGGGTTAGTGGAAGAAATGTTAGACCTCGCCGAACTTGAGTTAGGCCGGGCCGAATGGTATCTAACCCAAGTTGATTTAGCCCAGTTAATTGGTGAAGCTGTGGCCGATGTTGAACAGTTGCTCTGCGATCAGAACATCTGTTTACAACTGCGCCTGCCCGACCACGTACCGCTGATAATGGTTGATCGAAACCGGATCAAACGCGTAATTTTGTGCTTGCTAAACAATGCCATCAAATTCTGCGATGACTCATCAGGTTGGATTGGAGTTCGGATGCATGTGTACGACAACAGCTTGCAAGTAGATGTTAGTGATAACGGCATTGGCATTCATGCCTCAGACCGCCATCAGATTATGGATGCTGAATTAGGTGGGTGGATCAGCAACACTTTCGGGGAAGAGCCTCAAACCACAAGCTTAGGTTTATTGGTAAGTCGTAATATTGTGGCTCATTTTGGCGGTAAATTATGGTTTGATGGTGACCTGCAACACGGCGCTAAATTTTCGTTTACGCTGCCCTTGCGAAGGGTATAGAAAAACTACGCCCTCAATATCTTCGCTCATTTAGGCTACTAAATATAAGTAGTTATTTTAGAGCGCACGCAATAAAGCCTGGACGATGTCCTCAATTTGGGTATTAAACTGCTCTTCATCTTCCTCAAAATGGCTAAAAATCTCACGTACAGTTGCGTGTTCGGTACGATACCGAATATGAATGGCATCCAGATGAATTTGATGCGTGGGTTCCACGGTATCATCTGTTTGGTTATACCATTGAACCTGTGCTTCATGAGCCTCAACTCTAGCCATTAAAGATGCCAGTTTTGCATCTCGATCTAGAATCATGCTCTCCATTCGAGCAAGAAGCGCTAACATTCTGCGATTTTTCACCTGTCCTTTGCGGGCTACGTTTAGCCACTCATAATGCTCACGTTGTACGTTAAGATGTTCCCTATGAACAGATGCAATATCCGTAGCCGAAGAATCCATCTCTGGAGTAGAATGATTTTCAGGGTTACCATTGGTTGATGCGACAAATTGTTTTGTAGACATTTTTTGACTCCTCGACTAAATGCGATACCTTTAGTTTAATTTAAAATCATCTAAAATGCACTATCCAGATGCTGAGTTTTGAATAGCCAAGTAGGATAGGTCATTACGCGAGGGTCGGCTCTAAACAAAAAACAAACAGAAACCACAAAATTTTTGTCGGGCTTATCTGTTGTCAATTTAGCAGCGGAGTTAACTTTCAATCATTCTCCCCAAAAGGGAGCGGGTAGCTTTTATACGTTCTACCATATCGCGCCCGGCTCGACGAACGATCGTAAATTCTAAAGTATGGTCAAGCCGGCAGGCATCTTGCAGCGCACGAGCATCGAACAAGAGGGCATAAGTGGGTTGAACGGCCCGGGTCCATGCCATTTTACGTTCTATCGGAAATAGACTTGACCAGCCAAAAAATTGCCCCGATCCTAGTCGATTTAAAGCGACACGGGGCTGGCCGGGAATGTCCATCTCAATTACAATCTCGCCTTCTTGAATGAGATAAAGCCCTTTGCCTTTATCTCCTTGACGATAAATAACTTCATTCCCACCAAATGCTGTTTCTTGAGCAATAGAGGCTAACTTCCGTAAGTGTTTTGTTTCCATGTCACGTGTAAGCTCAATCGAGCGAAGCATGGTTAACGCCTTGAGCTCGGTTTTGGACGCCATTGTAAAACCTCCCTGATTAGCTCCATAACACCGTACTAACTCTCTGTAAATAATTCTTCTACTGGTTATGGTTACTAATATAAAACAAAATCCCCCCAAATACGCTAGACATTTGGGGAGATAACGAGCTAATCAAATAAATAGTTTTTTTCCTGGCTAGGTAACCAGGTTTACTTCAGACTCTAAAAAGCAGCAGATGGATCAGCCTGCTTTAGGGTAAAACTAAATATTGCCCCCTGGCCGGCAACACCCTCACTCTGGACATCTACCTGCCCACCAAGCTTTTCAACAATTTGGCGCACAATAGATAACCCTAAACCATAACCTTCCGTTCTCACGTGATCAAGCGGAGAAAACGACTCAAATAAAGTTTGTTTTGCTTCTGATGAGATACCGGGGCCATTGTCTCGCACCCAAAAACGAACCATGCCCCCAGTTAGGATAGTAGCCCCTAAGCGCAAGCGCGGTGGATGCCCACCATTTTTGATACCATTGCTCAAATAATTAGCCCATACTTCTTCAACCCAAGCGGCATGCCCTAAAACTACCGGCCATTGTGCCGCAACTTCTATCTTAGCGCCATATTCCTCAATCATGTACTTTAATCTATCTTGTGCTTCAGCAATTACGTGCCCCATGTTTAATGGCTTTAGCTCAACGTGAGCGTGTCGAACCCCGGCCAGAAGCTGAAGTTCATCGATAATATTTTGCATTTTACGGCCACTCCGCAAAATAGCAGCCAAATACGCTTGAAGAGAGTCGGGCAAGCGTGCTTGCTCATCAAGCAAGCACGTATATCCCAAAATAAGTTGCAAGGGCGCTTTGAGATTATGGCTAACGGCATGAGCAAAGGAATCAAGCTCGTGAATAAGTTTTTCACGTTCGGTCTCAGCCGCTTTTTGATGCGTTACATCACGTAACACCACCGTAAAAATCCAGTGATCCTCAAATTTAAATTTCGAAATAGAAGCTTCTGCCGGAAATTCCTCACCGTTTTTCCGAAGCCCTGTAATAGTTTCTCGGTCACCCATAAGGTGTGTACCTGATGGCAATTGGCTAAATTGAACAACGTACTCTTGATGACACTTGACCACATGTTTGGGCAGCAAGATAGAAAGTGCTTGCCCCATAACCTCTTCAGCTGTGTAGCAAAATATCCTTTCCGCGCCCCGATTGAATAGAGTAATACGCTGTCGCTCGTCGATAGAAATAATGGCTTCATGAGATATCTCTAAAATACTGACAAAATGGGCTTGGTTTTCCCTTAATGCCGCCATTTCTCGTTCTCTAGCCATTACGGGCACGATTGATGAGTAACCATGGGTGTGATTATTTCTCTTCAATACTCTCTCTCCTTCAAACCACATTGTAAGATTTGGGGGCCTATCGTTGCCACCATTTTTAACATTATGCCAACCAAAAACGATAATGCTTACTTCTCAGCTTATCATTAAATTGGTAAAAAACAATGCATTTGTATTAAAGATATTTGTAGAAAATGTATGTATATTACGGCTACCTGCAACCCGAATGTGACCAGCATCGAGCCAAGCATCACCTTTTTGAGCAACATCATCTTCGGCCTCACAGCGAGGAGGGTCAATCATACCTATTAATCCAGCAAATGCAAACTCATGCTCTAAAACTGCCTTACGTGCTATAGAGGCCACTTTATTATATAAAACGAAAAAACTCCCCATCCATCTAACCAACGGGGAGTTTTATCACAGTTCACAATCAGCAGGACGTTAACGCACCACCATCACCGAGCAGCGAGCATCCTCAATAAGGCGGCGAGCAACAGTGCCTAAATGAAGCGGATCAGGGTGGGGCCGGCTATGCGCCCCAACCACAATTAAATCGGTATGCTGATAGTTTGCCAGCGCTAAGATCTCATCGACAGTATCGCCTTCGGTAAGGGAGATACGGGGTTGAACCCCGCAGTGGTGCAAAGATTGCCTGACATTGATAGCATACGCTTCGTTGACAAGGTGGGGTGTTGGCGGGCGTAGGGTCCGCGTTTGGGAGGGTGTATACGCTCCTGCCAACTGTACATCTAACGGCATAGAATTGCTCTCGGCCACGCTAACAATAGTAATGTTAGCCCACTGCGGCAGCGACAGCCGGCATAAAAACTCGACGGCACGGTGCGACGACTGTGAACCATCAACTGCCAGCAGCACTTTCAACGGTCGAACAACCCCCCCATGGCGGGCGATCAACACCGAGGCGTTAGCCCGATGAGCCACTCGCACCGCTGTGGTACCAACTTTCGCAAGTTGGGTATCCAAATCTTTGGCACTCAAAACAACCAAATCAGGGGTTAAGTTCTCAACGTAATGTAAGATAATAGAGGCCGGAAGCCCACTTTGAATATCAGTTTGAACCGTTAAACCGTACTCTCGCAGCCTTTTAGCAATCTTGACCGCCCGTGATTGCGCGGCCGCACAATCGGTTTGTTCTTCTTTATCGAACCCTTCAAACCGATTGTCATGGCTAAGCGTTGGTTTACGGTAGGAGGGAACCACGGACACCAGGCTCACCGTTGTATTATGCGGCCAACTCATATGCGTCATCAAATCGACTGCCGCAGAAGAAAAATAAGAGCCGTCGTTGGCCAAAACAATTTTTAACGGCAGAACAGGGCCCTGATTATCCATAACATACCTCCATACCAAAAACTAGACGATAAACCCTGTAGATGGATTAAACACTATCCAGGCTAATTATCAGTGTACGCGAAATAACCCCATTTCACATCGGGCAGATGGGGAGTTTATTGCCTAGATGAGTGGTCAGTATTTTTAGACGAAATGACAAATTGATTATAATGAGGGTATCAAACCACAAGGTTCAACCGTGACTGTAGATAAACTTAACCAGGCTATCGATACTACCCTTTACCCCAACCGCTGGATTGCGGTAGTAAGGGAGCGCGTGATCGGTGTTGGCCTAACGCGCGACCAAGCTTATCGTGCCGCCAAAAATACACGCCCCAAAGACAAACCGCTGCTCCTGTTTGTTGATGAGCAGGGTCGGCTCACCAAGCCGACGCCGGAGATAGCCGATTGGCTCGGGCGGCACAACCTCCTGGTCAAAGCTATTGACATTCTCCGGCGCAAGCAGATCGAGGCATATTTGGTGGGTGGGGCTGTGCGCGATTTGTTACTGGGCCGCGAAGATGTCATCGACTTTGATTTTGTAGTTCCCGGCGATGGGCTGACGACAGCCCGGCAGGTGGCCAATGCCCTGCATGCGGCTTTCTATCCGCTTGATGTCGAACGCGGCACCGGCCGGGTAGTCTACACTACCGCCGAGGACAAAACCTATCTCGATTTCGCTTCATTTCGGGGGATCGACCTAAACGCCGATTTGGCCGACCGCGATTTCACCATCAACGCCATCGCCTTAAGTCTGGCCGATCCACCCCATTTGATCGATCCGCTCAACGGTGAAACGGATTTAGAGCAACAGCTTATTCGCGCCACCTCAGCCGATGCCTTCAACCACGACCCGGTGCGGGTGCTGCGGGCCGTACGCCAGGCGATTGAATTTGATTTCACGGTAACCGCCGAGACCGAAGCCGCACTGCGCCAGGCCGTAGTACGGCTGCCCAACGTTTCGCCGGAACGTCAGCGCGACGAATTGATGAAGCTGCTGACCACATCCGCACCGGGCAAGGCCATCCGCATGCTGCACAATTACAGAGTGCTGCCCTATCTGCTGCCGGAGCTTGAAGCCACAGTCAATATCACCCAATCCGCGCCCCATTATCAAGATGTATTTGATCACACGCTGGCCGCGCTTCATTACTGGGCCGCCAAAACGGATCTACCGCAGCAACTCGACGGACTGGCGGCTGACATCAACACCTATCTAGCCACAGAATTGGCCGGCGACGTATCGGTTGCCGAGATGATAACGCTGTCTCTTTTGCTCCACGATACCGGCAAAGCCCTTACCCGCACCGAAGAAGAGATAGACGAGCATATCAAAATACGTTTTCTGGGCCACGCCCGCGAGAGCGCAAAGCTGGCCCGGCAAGTCATGAAGCGGCTGCGTTTTAGCAGCCAAGCCACCGGCTTTGTCACCGATGTTATCCTGCACCATATGCGGCCCTTAATGCTCACCGGCGGCGATAAACTCAGCCGCCGGGCTATCTATCGCTTTTTTCGCGATACAGGCAGCGTTAGCCCTGAGGCGGGCGTGGCAGTGGCCCTCCACGCCCTGATTGATCATCAAGCCACGTACCCGCCCGGCCAGGGTCAGGCCGAGGGCGAGCAGCTTTTGGAGGTGGTTCATCAGCTTTTAACAGCTTACTTTGAAAGAAAAGAGCAGGTCGTCGACCCGCCGCCGCTGCTCACCGGTCGCGACCTGATTGATGATTTCGGGTTAAAAGAAGGGCGCATCATTGGCTTGCTGCTGCGCAACTTAAAGGAAGCCCAGGCCGCCGGCGAGGTCGATAATCGGGAAGCAGCCGTCGCTTTTATCAAGGCCGACCCCAATTTTGCCCATCAGCCGCCAAAAGATTTATAATATAAAGAGATATTAAGAAAGAACTACGTACCAGTAAGAAGGAAGAAGAGCGTTTGGTCCGTAACCAACGCTTATATAATGCGAGGAGGCCATCAGCATGGCCAGATTAATCATTTACGAAGAATCTGAACATTCTGAGAGCGTATTTGAAACATTCGAGTTATCAAGCACTCGTATCTTGATTGGGTCAGACCCGGATAATAACCTTGTTCTGCAATCACCCGAAGTCGACTCCAGTCATGCCAGTCTTGAATTGCGCAACAACCTATGGGTTCTACAGGATTTAGGTGGGCCGGGAGGAACCGGCGTTAACGGCAGGCTTATCCAGGGACCTTACTATTTGTTTCACAATGATATGATCGAACTGGGTCATATCCGGCTCAACTTTCAGGAAAAAGAAGCAGAAGCAGCAGAACATTCGCCGTTAGAAGAAGCTATACCGGCCGTTCCGCCGCCTATGATGAAAATCGATGCCAAGCCGGTTAAAGGCCGCGTCTGGTTTGCCTTTATTGCAGGCGGAACCTTAGGCGTTATCTTCATCATTATGTTCCTGTTGATTGTGGCCGACTTTCTCAAAATAATTGAAATATCCGATTTACTGCCGCTGATGATGCTTTTGGGCTGGCTGTTGTAGTACCAAGGCCCACGCCTTATTCATCGGCATAAGCACGCAAAACTTTGGTTTCGGGAAAGCGTGTTCGCACGCCAACGGCAAAATCCTCCAACGAGGGTCGAATATCAAAGTAGTACAGGTGCGTCTCATGCACGGAATCGGACGCACCGAACCCCTCCACCAACGCCACCGCCCCCGGCACTTCAATCATCAGGTCAACCCAGGCATGCTCGCGCCGCTCGGTATCAGGCGAAAGCCAGATTTCTTTGAGCGTCGCTTCCCGGCGCAGGTAGTCGATGTGCCAGTGCGGTTTCTGCGTGGGTTGCAGATGGTGCTTAATACGCCCCAGCAACCCTCCGGCCCCAAATGCGCTCCCAATATAAGTATACCACCCCGCCGGAAAATCGAACGTACCTAGCTTGCCCACGGTTATAACCTGGCTTTCGGGCAACAGCAGCAGTAAAACGTACGTGCCTGTCAATTTCTCATCAAACATCACTATAAACTCTATACTCCTCAATTTACAACGGGTTTCTGTAGATTTTACTGCATTGCTGCCAACTATCAAAAAGAAATGGATGGTTAGTTAGATGGATGGATGGATGGATGGATGGATGGATGGATGGATGGTCGGTGGGTTGGTTGAGAGGGAGGGCTGATCCCCAACTGCGTACGGATAACTAACTGGTAAACGCCGACAGCCCCTAATACAGGGGCTGTTTGGGCATGGTGTATAAACTGCGTGGTGTAACTTACCTGACCACGAGCACGTTTTCAAGTTGCCCAGTACGCAAACTGCTCTTGCGGTATTTAGCCCGCACTTCCAGCTTGTAGCGGCCGGGGCTTACGTTGTCGGGCACGCGAAAGGTGATCTTTTGGGGGGCAATCCGTGCGAACTCTTCTACGGCTATGGCCTGGCTGTTGTTGGCCAGGCCGCTGTCATCAACCGGCACGATGAACAACCCTTGCTCCGGATCGGCCTGGTCAAAGCGGAGAGCGTTACCATAAATGTGGCCATTGTGGCTGGGCGACAATTCGGCGTCGGACGCGCCTTTGTAGAGATTGACATAGCCATCCAACTGCGGCCCTTTCTTATAGGTGGCTTCCTTGGTTATGGCTACGCCGTTTTCAACCGCCTCCTTGAAATCTGGGCCGGGCAGTACATTGGCCA
>JAGRBY010000001.1 GCA_020433835.1 Anaerolineae bacterium
TGTTTACGGCAGTTGATCAGGTTGGAAATCCAGGTCGTGCCGCTTCTACCATCGCCAACAACCCAAATAACCTTTTTTGGTTTTTTACACTGGTATTTCAGATAAACAAACAGTTTTGATAAATGCTTTTTTACTTTCATAGGTTCTTCTCAAGAGCCCGACAGACCGGGTGGTTCGACAACAAGCATGAAATGAGGGGGATACCCTCCACGCACCTAGCCTGCGGCGCTAATCGTATTGCTCACTGTAGCTTTACCTGTTTCTCTCAGCTCCATATATTCTTCCATGAGCTTACTCACCACTCCCTGATACTGCTCATTATTAATCTCGTTATATTTTTCATCTTCAAAAGGATTATTCTTGAGATTAAAAAGAGCAATAGGTTTCAGCTTTTTCACGTTCTTCTTATTAGGAGCCAAAAGTATTAACTTCCATTCATTCCTGCGAATTGCATAACAAGGACCGAGATGAGACTGCTGTAAGATAACCTCATGGCCTTCTGCTTTTGGGTCTCCATAAAACAGAGGCAACAGGTTAAGGGAATCTTTTACCACATCATGAGATACCTTCTGGTGGGTAATAGCGGCAATAGTAGCCACAATATCATGCGTAACAATAGGCTCATTTGATTCAGCCGCCGGTTTGATAACATTTGGCCACACTGCAATAAAGGGAACCCGATCTCCTCCTTCATAGATACTACCTTTATAATCGCGCAGTCCATTTGAAGAATCATGTCCAGCCTTGGCCAAAGCAGGGGTTGGAGGAAGTCCTCCATTATCTGAAGTCAATATAAATAACGTATTTTTATAAGCACCAGTTTCTTTCAAACATTTAATGATCATCCCTATCTGGGTATCAAGTTCATGAACCATATCTCCCTGGGCTGCGGGTGTACTGCCGGCTATAGGTATACCATCCAGTTCTTTTGGAGGCGTATGAGGCGCATGAACCGCCTGGGTGCAATAATGCATAAAAAACGGCTGGTTGGGGTTATTAGCAGTTTGCTTTTTAATATACATGACCGCCTTTGAGGCGAGTATAGGCCCAACCTGTGCTGGATCCCAGTTTGAATCGCCAATTGCACCATAATAATCTTTCTTGCCATCAGATAATCTATGCTGTTCAGGCCCAATCCATTGCAGTTGGGAACTCTTTTTTAAAGGCATCCATTGACTATTTTCATAAAAAGCAAAAGGGCCCCCCTGTATCCCTTGAGGCAATTCCAAAGCATAATCAAAACCAAAATAAGTGGCAGCCTTGTACAATTGCCTATAATCTTCCACTTTTATACTTTCTTGGTTGAGAATTTTGCCTGTAGCTTTTTCTCTTAATTGTCCCCCGCACCCCCATTTCCCGAAAAAAGAGGTAGCGTAACCGCCTTGTTTGGCAATTCGGGCGCTAGTTGTGTATTTTGGTTCTATGCCGGGGTCATTCCAGTGCAACCACACCCCGAAGGGTTTTTCATTTCGATACGAATAATTCCCTGTCAGCATCGAAAAACGGCTGGGCGCACATAGAGAGTTGGGGGCATGCGCATCATTAAATCGCATTCCCTCAGATATCATCTTATCAATATGGGGCGTAGGAATAACGGGTGTTTTACCTGTCCTTTGTTTATGGTAAAATCCGATATCTCCCAATCCGACATCGTCTGCAAATATCACGACAATATTAGGTTTAGACTTTAACAATCTGTTATTTTTGCATGAGACAAACGGGATTGAAAGTAACCCGGCTATACCCATTTTAAGAAAATTTCTTCTACTTATCTGATGTATGTCTTTCATTTTTACTGCTGCTTTTTTTCGAAGCGATGTAACCTGCTGGCGATGAAAAACCGGTTCCTCTCGCCCGCCTTAGGGTGGTAGGGCTATTTTCTCAAGAGATTTTAGTGCTTCACGGAGCTAACCACTCACTACAATCCCAACCTAGCATATGCTCCAATTCCTTTATTTCATATTCATAAACCTCTTTCAGATATGCTCTATCCATAGCTGTCATCGATGTTACATAGGATTTAGCATTAATAATATGAGGTTTTATGTCTGGCATTTTCGCGACTCCTAAAAAATCACAGACTTGATCAACCGTGGTTTGAGGTTGATTTTTCAAAGACGCACTTTTTAAGAAAAGCGTCTGTTCTTTAGGGAAATAATGCCAAATCCGTCTGATCTGATCAGTATAGAAACCCCGATCGACATAGGCATAGACTCGGTGTTGGAGCGGCAAAACCTCTTTAACCCTTTGGCTTTCTGTCCTGATGGCTTCCTGAAATGACAAAAATTCTCTTTTCCGAAATTGCTCCATATTCCAGGCCGAAAAAGCTCTATCGATGGGATTTCGCAGAATAATAATAAATTTCATGGCCGGGTTATAGTTCCATATTCTTCTGGGAGCACTGTACCAATACATGTAGTCCGGTGTAGCCTCACCACACAAACATTGTGACGATCGGGGTGAAAAAAAAGAATGATATTTACTATAATTTACGGGCTTACCGTCAAAAATGGCGTCATCATCAAAAAAGTGTATCTCCTTTTTTCTAAACATACAGAGTGCCGGATGGGCATAAAGATAATCATTTAATGCCGTGGTACCGCTTTTTTGTGCTCCGGCGATTAAGAAGTCTACCTTCACATTTTTCTTCAAACTGTTAGGCATCTTGTTCAATCAGCCACTCACTACAATCCCAACCCAACAGACGCTCCAGTTTTTTGATTTCAAACCTGTAAATACTTTTCAGGAAAGTTCTGTCCTCTTTTGAAAGGGAAGAGACGTATGGGAAGGATTTAAGATTTATATCTAATGTGACGTCCATTTTTGCCACCCCCAGAAAATCACATACTTTGTCTATAGTTGCTTGTGGTTCGTTTCTTAGCTCTTCGGTTTTGAGAAAAAGCGTTTGCTCTTTAGGAAAGTAATGCCAGATCCGCCTGATCTGCTCAGTGTAGAACCCCCGTTCTATATAGCGCCCCTTATGCTGAAAAGGTACTCTGCGAATCGATTTTTGTTTCTGCATTTGACGCTCTAATGCATCTCGAAACGGTTGATCCTCTCTTTTGTTATGACATCGCATATTCCAATGAGAAAAAGCTCTGTCAATTGGGTTTCGCAAAATGATGATGATTTTCATAGCTGGGTTATATTCCCAGATTCTTCTGGGAGCATCGTACCAATACATATATGTCGGCGAGGCCTCTCCGCACAAACGTTGCGGAGGATGAGGCGAAAAGAAAGTGTGATATAAATCGTACTTATCTCTTGAAAAATTATCCGGGACTGAAATAGCGCGTTCCATCCGGCCAACCTTTCGGAAAAACTTTTTGAGCGAGCCATCGCTTATAGGTTCTTCATTAAAAAATCTTTCATTATCAAAAAAGTGAACCTCTTTTCTTTCGCCCATGCATATCTCCGGATGTCGCCGGAGATACGCATCCAGCGCGCTGGTGCCACTTTTCTGTGCTCCGGCAATCAGAAAATTCACACGTATGTTTTCGGTTGTTCTTGTAGAATTTTGAAATCGGTTAGGGGCAGTAATCTTGGTTAAATATTGCTGTACTTGTTGAGAATAGTTATATTTCCAATGGGGGGTTAGTTTTATATGCCTTCGTTTATTTCTCCTTAGTTTTGCGCTTCGTCTGCGCAAAAAGAGCGGGCGGTTATGTGATTTATACTGCCATCTGTAGATAGAATAAACATTACCCGGTTCAGTATCGCAGAGGTTGAGTGAACCACCATTTTTGGGCTTGAATTGATGTTCAAGTTCCTGATCGTACCCATAATCAATCATGTAATCATAACCTCGAACCTGATCAAATCGGTCACGAGACCAACAACTGCCATTATGAAACACATTTTTCTGGAGACCGCTCAACCTGCCATTTCCCCATACAAATGCCTCATCCATCTTAAAAAAACCCGTTGTTTCATCAAAGTTTTCCACTGAAAAAGAGAGCCGATGAGGAAGGTAAATGTCTTCATCATCCCATATAAAAATCAGGTCGTGAGAACAAAGCGCAACAGCCGTATTACGTTTTTCGATAACGGTGCTAAAACGTTGGGGAAGGTTGAAAATTTTTACCTCTGGATGATTAAATTCCAGCGTTTGTCTTGTATGATCATTGAGAATGATGAGTTCTTTTTGGCCTTGATAATCTTGTTGCAAAAAGCCATAGATTGCTTCTTCAAGCAGTTTCTGGTGCCCACGAGTCAGGCAAATACAGCTCACCGGGGGGGTATAGTTCATCATTTCATCCACATTGTGTTTCTTGTTTAATGGCTGTATGGTTCAACAACATGGAAAACCTGGTCTGAGACCACACTTTCCAACTCCTGTATAATGCCGCTTGGCCAGTAAATGATCAGACGATCAACCTTGGTATTGTTACCCAATCCAAAATGAATACGCGGATGATTTTGAGTCCAACTGTGCATGCCTCCACCTTGCTCCCGAAGTTGGGTAATGTCTCCTGTTGTCGCCAAAACCCTGGCCCCAATCCCATCACGATTAGAAACAACGCCTTCTAAATCAATCTCAAGCCAGTGATTTGAATTACCTTGATTGCGAAACAATTGATTAGGCCCCCAATAAAATCGCATTGGGCCATTGGTTACAAATAGATCAAGAAAACCATCTCGATCATAGTCTACAGTCGATGCGCTATCCCCTACGCCGGCCATGCTTCCGGCTGCTCCGCCTGCTTCGGGCACGGCTACAAACGTACCATCGCCCATATTTTCATAAAGCATATTGGGCAAATTCGCTGTTAAACGCGTGCAAACCAGATAAATATCCACATCCATATCGTTGTCAAAATCGCCGGCAACAGCCGAGGCACCGCAAAAATTTGGAACAACATCAAGCCCGGTAGAAGTCTGGTTTTTAAACTGCCCGCGCTCGTAAAGCAGTAACTGGGCTGAAATAGATGGGGCGATCGGCTCAAAACCCATTGTTGTCAAATTTGTAATGGGGCCGGGGCTTTCAATAGCCATGTTGATTTGGTAATGAACGCGGCTGAAAATTAACACCTGCCAACTTTGGGCAACCGTATCATAGCCTATATAGACGCCACCATCATCGTCAGGAGCACGCGTTTTTATACCTATCACAGCGGGATCCTGCAATGACAGGGTGAATGGAGACTCTTCTGAAGAAAATTTTTGGGGGAGAGACTTCCCCTGAGAACCGATAAAAACCTCAAGTGAAAGGTGATTAGGAGCAAACATTTGAAAAGTAATATCGTCACTAACTTGAAAGCTGAAGCCTTTTTTACGTTTGTTCCCACTAAAACGGGCTTTGATATGGCTATCGTCTGGCTGAAATATATCGGTCACACCCGTTGTACTGCGGGCTAGATAAAGGTCTGAGTGCAAATCATTATTGAAATCTGCAATGGCGCTATCAGAGACATCGCCAACTCTTTTCGGCAGAACTGTTTTGGTCAAATCTTTCCAGCCCATGGCGGAGACAAGGCTATAATTATAGATTTTCAAGGGATATGGTTGACCATGAACAATAAAATCCACGGTGTCATTACCAGAGAGGTGGGCCAATTGAGCAAAGAATGCTGTTTTGGAGAGTTCCATTATCGGTTGAAAAACGCCGTCATTTTGCTGAAAGAGGATAGAGGGAGCCTGACCATCCGGGCGTTCCCCGTTCGTGAACAGCAGGTCGAGCTGTCCATCGCCATTCCAATCCAACCAAAGGGGCGTGCGTCCACGTCCTAATGGGTCGGCTACCCCTAAATTGGCTGCTTGCTCTATTAATTTGCCCTTGTTGTTGATATAGAGCTGGCTAGAATCTTGCCCTACACCACGCTGCGCGCCCGCCTGTTGGACAAGATCTTGATCGCCGTCATTATCAAAGTCAGCCCAGGCTGCCCCATGAGTATCGCCTCCTTGCGTTACGGATAAGACATCGGAGATGACATTTGTAAATGTGCCGTCAGTTTGGTTCACGTAAAGAGCAAAATCTTGGTAATGATTACTGGTCCAGACATCGGGCCACCCATCACCGTTAAAATCGCCCCAAGAAGCGCCACGGCTTGCCCCGCTATAGGATAAACCGGCCATATCGGTTACATCCTGAAATTGGATATGGTTCGATGAAGGAGTTAGAGCGGTAGTATAGGGTTGTGGCGATGATGCGACCTTAACCATAGACGTGGGCGTGAATGATGAAGAAATCTGCCAAAGAGATGATCCTATACCCCCAACGAGTATCAATAATAAGGCGACAACAAAGTAACCAGATGCATTTACCCATTTCATAGCGTTATTTAAAATGCTCCTGACCGCTGAACTCCTATTTTTTTTCGCTCACAAACGCCAATAACTCTTCATACGATTGTTGATACCCAAACGCTTCCACATCAGCCCGGAAGCGGTTGTAAACCAGATGGGCTAACTCTTCAGTGTAATAGATCCGGTAATCTTTATTAACACCTTGCTTGGTTGAAGATTTCATTTTATGGGGCAGTTGGGGATCAAACCTAAAACGTTTGGCAATGGTCAGCCAATCTTCAGCCAGGTTTTCAAACCTGCCCAGAAAATCTACTTGTAATTCACCACGATGATACAGCTTGGCAAACTGACTCTGAAAATGGCCATCAATCAGGCAGTCAGGACATCTCACCACTTCAGCAACAAATTCGCTAAAACTAATATCCGTGGGTATTTTCTTAAAATACTCTTGCTGTTGCCAGGGTTTGGTAACAATTTTGTCTCGATAACCCGAAACCAATCGATCAAAAGGGTTCCGTACAAAGGAGAACTTAAAAAAATCCTGATGCTCATCCTTAAGATGTCCGAGGTATATGTCAGGCCAACCATCATGGACATTCTTATGAATATCATAAGGTTGCATCATCGCTGTTTTTATAGAGGTACAGGCGACTTTTGCGTTACTTATGTATGCTAATCTCCTGTCCTCAAATATATAAAATCGTCGTGGGCCGCCATAACCATAAAGGGTCAATTTTTTCCTGGTGTAAGATGACAGTTCAGGCATAGATCTGTCGATGTTATCTGATATTTCAGAGGCCAGATGATCTTGAACAAGCTTTGAATAATCTACCTGCCAATGGGGATTTAATTGGATCTCTCCTGAAGGCGGTTGTGGCTTGTCGGTTACATAGTTCAATCTTCTAAAAATATAAAATATCTCATCAGGCATGAGTGCGTCGTAGCGAGGTTGATCGACTATGCGTAGCTGCGGTTTAAAGATAGCGGAATTCCGCTCGGGTTTTTTGAAGCCACCCACCTCATCAAATAACCGACGCGACCAACAATTCCCCTGATGAAACAGATTATGATAAGGGCCGCTCACCCGTTCATTTTCCCAGATAAAAATCGTCGACGGCATAAAATGTAAATGATCGTCTGTCTTTGGCATTTTTTTTACGGATACCGAGATACGGTGAGGCAGGCTGATATCAGCTGCATTCCAGACAAGAATTAGATCGTGCATGCAAAAGGTAACCGCCACATTCCACTTTCCACGCCCAAACTGAGTCTGTTGGGGCTGGTTAATAATTTTGACCTCAGGATGGTCAAAAACCAATGTCTGGGTGGGATCATCATTCAGGATAATAAGTTCTTTTGGCCCGTCATAATCTTGTTGGAGAAATGAATATATCGCTTCCTCGAGAAGTTCCGGATATCCGGTATTCAGACAGATACAACTAACCGGAGGCAAATAGCTCAAGATGACAGGCTGTTTATATTCGCGTTTGTCTTGTTTCCGCCGAAAAATTTGATACCAGGGTAAACGAAGGCTGGCAAAACCGTACTCACCCCAAAAAGGCGGGGTGTGTTGTTCACGCAACTGGCTCGTTACCCCATCAGTTCCAAGATCATTTGCTACGGCGCAGGCGGCCGTAATAGAATTATCTGGCAAAAGGAGTGAATGCTTTAACCTGTTCATTTCGCTGCAACTGCAACCTTCCCGGCCTGGAGAAAATCGCGAACCAGATGGGTGTAATCGGTTTGCCACCGGGGTTCTAACTCAATATGCCCCTGTTTGATTTTTCCCTGTTCTGCCTGGCATTGTACAAAAGCCGCCACTCTGTCATATTCATTGCCCGCTCCATCACTGGCAAAGTCACTCAAATGGTATGTGTTGTTACCTCCCTGACGATAAATGTAGTAGATGTCCTCGGGCAGGATGTCACTAATAAGTATATCCTGAGGATCCTTCTCAAATTGTGTCTCAAGCTCTTCATCGTAGCCATAATTGATATGCGCATATCCCCGCACGCTGGCAAATAGGGCTCGCGTCCAGCTGCTGCCTCCGTGAAACCGACCCACAGCGGGGCCGCTCAGCTGTTGTCCATTCCAGACCAACACCTTATCGGGTCTAAAAAAAGATTTGTGCTTTTTCAGGTTAAAATCAGGCCTGGTGTTGTTGCCGTAGATCTGTTTAACGGCATAAGACAACCGATGGGGCAGGTAAATATCGTCATCATGCCACACAAAGATCAGATCATGACTGCAAAGACCTACCGCCGCCTTATATTTTTCACCCAGAGTGCGCAGACGTTTGGGGAAATTGATAATTCGCACCTCGGGGTGGTCAAACACCAGGGTTTGCTGCTCAAAATCATTCAAAATAATCAACTCTTTTGAGCCTCGATAATCCTGTTTGAGAAAACTGTAAATTGCTTCCTCAAGCACATCTACCCGGCCGTAGGTTGGGCAGATACAACTAACTTCGGGCTGTTTAATCCGTGTTAGGCCCAGCAAACCGCATAAAATCTGCCTCGTCTTCTTTGGTAATCTCTGATAGACATCATAAACATATCGAATTGTTTCTGGAAAGGTATCCAGGGCATAAATTTCTATTTTTTCCATAATTTACGTCACCTTTCTTATGCACAATGGGCAAGTTTTTATCGATAACCGTTCACATGGTTCAAGCTACACAGAAAAACGTAGCCGGCCAATAAATCCTATAGGGCAGTAAGAAGGTTCTAATTGTGTTTACGGGCAGTGTCTACCCACTCTATAACAATAGCGTGTGTTTGAGCGTCCGTCTCGGAACAAAAGCCACCCTCGGCTATGCTATGATGGATAACCGAGATCATTCTCTTTGTGCAGTTGTAGAACCTGCTTGATTAATTCTCCAGTAACGTAGGTGAGCTATCTGTACGACCAGCGAGAGAACACAAAATGATTGACAAGATCAGACTGTGTAAGAGGGTGAAGGCGGAGTAAAGAAGTGGTTTTATAGGTGACAAACTATTAACCACAAGGCGTGTTCTCATAGCCCCGAACGATTTTATGGGTGTGGTTGATAGACATGGTATTAAACTGTTACATTCCATTTGCGAGCGACGCAGGGAAAAGCAAATCAGCGAAAAGGGTAAGTTTAACAAATGTAGGATTGTGCGTGGCAAACAACGTCATCGACTCAATCATTCGGGATTGATCGCTGAATGGGCGTAGGCTACGGCCACTGTGTATAATGGCTCCGCCTTTCAGCAGATGGTAGACCAGATCGCTAAGCAGATGATTGTTTTTCTGATATGGGTTTTGGCAAAAAGGATTGCAGCCTTCCAACTTGTGGCTTTGTTAATGCGGTGGGTGAAATAGGCGGATGGTGGCTGAAACAATTTTCCCATATTAACCTACATTTGTAACTTCAAACGGTCTCAATACAAAGTAAGTATCCGACGCATGTTTCAACAACCTTTCAATATGAGAGGAAGCAAGCATGCGGCGTCGCTATGGTTTTGTTTTCTTTTACATCCTAACCTTTTTTGGGGACGATGGACTTTGTTGAACCTTCATAGGAAAGCCCATCTGATTTTTTATTCTATGTTATTATTTCGTTTTGTCAAATTGCTTTTTTGGGTGTTAAGGACGAGGGGACTACACCGCATTTATCCCGATGCCCTAATCGGATAAATTTGGGGGGGTTGTGAGTTGCATAACAAAGAGAAGACGTGTGGCAACGGTTGCCCCACTTTCTACCAGAGAGGGTACACCTTAAAGGTGTTACGTAATCCAGACACACACAGCTAAAGCCAGCGATCTACTTTCGCCAAGTTCCGCCCATCAACCATCAGCATTGCGGCTTTAGCGTTCGATATCTTCTTCGTCGATATTTCTTAAATCCCGCCAAGGTACAGAAAAATCATCCACCAATGTTTCCATCGATCCCACCCCATTACCGTTTTTATTCTGACGCACGGCTTTCTGCATTTGCTTCCGCCACGATTGGGCATAGTATCCGTCCATTGCCATCAGATCCCGATGATTGCCGGACTCCACAATGCAGCCGTCTATCATCACATGAATAATATCGGCTTGCATGGCCGTGGTAAAGCGGTGGGTAATAATTACCGACGTACGCCCGCCAACCAATTCTCGAAAGCGCTCCATCCATTCATTTTCAGCCCAACTGTCCATTGCGCTGGTCGGCTCATCCAAGATCACCAGATCGGCCCGCCGTACAAAGGCCCGGGCCAGGCACAGGCGCTGCCATTCGCCTACGCTCAACTCACTTTGTCCAAACCGTTTGCCCAACAGCGTTTCATAGCCGTCCGGTAATTTGTCAATAATGGGCTGAGCCCCGCCGGCCAGCGCGGCGGCCTCAATTTTTGACTGTGTTGGCTGGCCGGCCAAATCGCCAAAGCGAATATTATTGCCGGCGCTATCGTCGAAAGACAGCGGTTTCTGGAAAAGAACCGTAATTCGCCGCCGTAAGTCGCTTTGGCTCATAGCCCGTAAATCCACACCATCCCAGGTGATACAGCCCTCTTTAGGATCGTAAAAACGGCATAGCAGCTTTAAAAGCGTACTTTTACCCGCGCCATTCTTGCCCACAATCGCTACCATCCGACCACTGGGAATCGTTAGATTAAAATTTTCCAGCGCCATAAGCTTGCTATCGGGGTAACTAAAAGAAACGCCACTCACTTCGATCCCCTGATTTAAACCCGCCGGTACCTGAACAGGGTCGGTGGGATCGGCAAGTTGTGGCTCAAGGTCCAGAAAAGTAAAGAGATCTTCTAAAAACAAAATATCATCGTAAATACTGCTTACACAACCCAACAGACTGCTCATTAGGCGCTGCCCCTGATTTAAGGTCTGCCAAAACATAGCCAGATCACCCAAACTTTGCGTCCCCTGCAACGCCTGCCACAGCATCCAGACCATTGCCAGCAGCAGCCCCAGCAGGCCAAAAAAACTCGCCCCCAGCTGCCCTATCATCCCCTTGGTTCTAATTGCCAACCGTTCGCTTCGCAGTTTACGGCGTAATTCGTTGTAGGTCGGTTTGAAATAATCACCCAATTCAAACAGACGCAGTTCCGTCGCAGCCTGATTAGACGTTAGCAAGTTATGATAGTATTCCAACCGTCGCTGGTTTATCGTGTTATCCAACCGCCATTTGTAGAGAGTTCGTGAAATATACAATGTTACTCCAAAAGCCGGTAGCGCCCCTAAAAGGAGCAGCAGCGGAACCCACCAGGCAAAAGTAAACAGGACACCAATCATCGCCAGCAAGGTGATGCTGCTTTGCAACAGACTATTTATATTCTGTAGCAAGCTGAGCGGCTTGGTAAGCGCATCGCTGGAGGCGCGTTTGAACTGATCATAGTAGGAAGCGGATTCAAAAAAGTCCATATCCACCGAGGTCGTCTTATCGTGGATAAGGCCGTACATCTGATCTTGGGTTTGGTCGGTCAACATAGTGTTAACGTAAGATTGTACACTGTTTAGCAGCTGACGCGTCAAAAACACAGCCCCCATCAATAGCCCCGTCATTAGGGCTAACTCAATAGCAGCCGCGTCACCATGACTATCGATAACCGCAACCAGAGCGTTGACCATTTCGCGGGTTAAATAAACCGTAAATACCGGCAGCACCCCCTGAATAACCAACAGCACCGTTGAGGCCATGGCCCAACCGGCTGCCGCCATCCAAACTAGGTGCAACGCCCGCGGGATATATCGAGCCTGCTTTAACTGACTCTTGGGCGACAGATATCTGTGAAATCTTTCCGCACGTCTACGCTGAGTTCTGTTAGTCATAAGCTGTTCTAAGTTGGTTTATGAACTTACAGGGGGAGGTCGAGGCGTTTAAAATTAATGGGAATGGTGGGTGTTAGTAAGCTGCAAGGTAACTTCGTGCGCCAATCTTCCCTATCCGCACATGTGATCGCAATTTTGACCCCGGCGACCGCACGTAACGACGATGGCATTTAATCGCGGTGTCATGGAGCTGGTATTCTCAATAATAAGTTACCCTTATGATCCATTCTACCGATTATTTTACCTTGGGGCAAACGTGAATGGTGATTGTGGCTAATATCCGGTTGTACTGTCCACATAATATACCCGATTGAAAGTGGGTTGGTATAGAGATTTTATAAACCCCTCTCCCTCCAAACGCAAAAAAAACCGCCTAAATAGGCGGTTTTCACAAAGGCGACGGCCGGATTCGAACCGGCGCATAAAGGTTTTGCAGGGGAGGCGGATACTACGGATTGTTACCATTAACCGGCGAATAACGGTGGTGGGCCGCTTTTAGTTCATCGGTGTTGAAGGTGGTATAGATTTTGGTAACGTCGGTGGTCGTGTGGCCCATCAAATCTGAAAGCGTAGCGGTGGGGATGCCGCGTTTGGTGGTATCGCGGCCAAACGCATGCCGCCAGGCATGGGGGTTAAAGACCTCATCAATCAGACCGGTCTTTTCGGCCAAACGCTTGAAAATGAGGTAAATACCCTGGTAGCTTAATGGCCCCTGATGCCCCCACCAAACGGGGTCGGCGGGCTTGCTGTGCTTCAGTCCGGCCCGGTAAAGTTTCAAGGCCTCGCCGGTGATCGGTTTAAAAAAGAGCGGGCGGCTCTTATTCCCTTTGCCCGTAACCTGGGCCTCACCCTCATCAATCTGCACATCGCCCCAAGTCAGCCCCACAGCCTCAGCCGCGCGACAGCCGGTGTCTCGAAAAAACAACAAAACCGCTCGATCACGCGGGCTTTCGGCAGCCTCGATAAGGGTGTTTATGTGCGCCTCCGTAATGGCTTTGGGCTTTTTATTTTTAGGCAGGGCCGGGGGGCGTACATCGGCCAGGGGCTGCTCGCGCAAATAACCGCGCTCCAACAGCCAGCGCCCAAAACGCACCAGAATATGGTAATGCCCCTTCACCGTGTAGGGCGACAGATCGCGACTTTTTAGCTCGCCATAGTAGTCGAGCCAAACCTGCGCGTCGGCGGGGTCGTGGTCGGGGTGTTGATCAAGCCAGTCGCAAAACTGGCCCACCCGCAGCCGATAGCCCTCACGGGTGTGGGCTTTTCGATCCTCGTTGATCTCCAGGTACTTGAGCAGCTCAGGAATAAACCGGCGCAACGGCAAGCCTGTCGGTTCCGGCTCAGGATCACCCACCTGGTGCGTCACCGTTTGATTGTTGGGTAGCTTAATTGTAATCGTGGTCAGCCATTCGGGTGGGTTAGAGAGGTCAAGGGTTAGCCGGCCATCCGGGTCAATTGAAAAATTCATAAACCTTAATATAACAAATCAGAGTTACAAACAAGAAACAGCGATACCCCATATCCGGGTGTCGCTGTTTTTGGATCACCCTTTTTTTTTATTCTTCCTAGAACACCTGTTTGCTCGAATTTGCCCAAAAGTTCGGACAGATATGTTGACATCTGTCCGAACTTCGTTTATAATAGACCCCATACATTACAACCAACGAGGAACCAAAAATGACATCCACCCACCCGGAGGTGCGGCTATGGCCCGCCACCACCTAGCGTCCATCATCCCGGCCCCGGCCCCAGCCCGGCTGGTCGTCGAGCAAACCCCCGGCGGCATCCTGTTACCCCCCGGTGTCGCGGCCAAGCTCAACGCCAAAAGCGCCCTGGCCGCAGCCGAGGCGCTGGTGGCCGGCTTGCCGGTTGCATCGCCCCAGGGAGCCGAAGCCGCCGTTTTAGCCGCCGTGCACCAACTGGAAAGCCGCCTGGCCCAAACCCAGGCCGCCCTCACCAAAGCCGAGCGCCGCCTGCGCCAACTGGAGCAGCCCAACCCGGCCGCCCAACTGCTGGCCCAAAACCCCCTCTTTATCGACCTGGAAACAGCCGGACTCAAAAAAACCGATCCCGTCCTGGAGGTCGCCGTCATCGATACCCAGGGGCATGTGCTGCTCAGCACACTGGTCAACGCCGGTCAGCAGCCCATTCCGCCCCAGGCCACCGCCGTCAACGGCATCACCAACGCGATGGTGGTCGACGCCCCGGCCTGGGCCGATGTCGCGCCTTTGCTTCAGCCGCTGCTGGCCGGCCGCACCGTTGTGGCCCACAACGCCAAATTCGAAGCCAAATTCCTGCCGCCCTGGGACATCGCCTGGGTCTGCTCCAAAAAACTGGCCGACACCATGCTGGGCCAGCGCCACGGTTGGGGCGGGCTGCAAGCCCGGCTGGCCCAATGCCAGCTAGAACCTGGCCCGGCCCACAGCGCCGCCGGCGACTGTCTCAGCACCCTCCGTTTAATCCGTCACCTGGCCGGCCTGGCCGAACCGGTGGCGTTAATCTATTAACCCTGGCCCGGTAACAGTCACTATAAAAGTGACTGTCACCGGGCGATTAACCGAAAGGAGTCCATTGTGACAACCACGCAAGACCAAATTTTAGACGCCATCACCGGCGTGGGCCGCAAGGTCGATACCCTCAGCGACCAGGTTCAAAAAATAGACAAGCGGGTCACCGCCCTGGAACAAAAGCCGGCCCTCAAAACACGGGTGGTCACCACCCCGCCCCCTACCAGTGTTGAGGTTCGGCCCCAGCCCGCGCCCGGCAAAGTCACGGTCGATCAGGCCGGAGGCGACGCTGAAAAATACTTTCAGCCCATGCTCTGCACCAAGCTGGCCGTCTCCAAAGATCGCAAGCGGGAAAATTGGCGGGTAGACCTCTACCTGCAAGGGCTGCGCCGCCCGGCTTCCGTCATCGAATGGCAGTTCGACGCCCTGGTGGAGATGGTTGAATTTATCCAAATCGGCTGGCCCCAATTTAGCATGGATCACCTCGATGAAAGCTGGTTCATCGAAGCCGATGCTGAATACCGCCAACTGCAAGACGACAAAATTAAACCGCCTCGCAAATTCTACAATGAAGGGCTTGGCTTCATGGTCGAAGCCATGAAAAGCCGCCGCGACGCCCACAACAAAACCTACATCAACGCGGTCGCCATCTACCCGTTTGCCGAAAGGACAACCCAATGAGCTGCCAATACTGCGACACCCCAGCCGTCAGGCACACCGAACCGCCGCTCTGCCCGGTTCATTTCGACCTGGTCGTCTTAATTGAATATATGGAATCAAAAAAATGGGAACTTACCATCGAGGATGTGATCGCCACCCTGCGCCTGGCCAAACTCAAAGGCGGCGCCTGGACATTAACCGAAGAAATGATTCCCAACCTGCTACCAGATTACCTTGAGGTAAAAAAGACAAAGACGCCCCAGTAACACAGAGCGTCTTGTCATACATTACGAGGCGTTTCCGGCTGCGGGAGCGCCTCTGAGGAACCAACCACCATCCCATCGATCAGCGTCCATAGTTCGAGGAACAAATGGTTAACCATATTGTAGCGCAAACACCATCACCATCCAAAAAGAAAAGCGGGGCCGCTCTTCACCTCCCACCCTACCCCATCCCCCAACGCAAAGGCCAATTCGTACCCATCGGCAGCGATCCCTGCCGTCGCCTGCTGGCCGCCGTAGCCCTACTGGCCGTAACCGACATCATCCGGCCCCCCAAAACCCTATCAAAAACCGATAGGTCATCGGCCCGTGATTTCATCGAAACCTACCCCGACATCTATCGGGCGCTCGGCGTGCCGTACAAAAAACTCAAACATATCATCTCAGCCAAACAGAAAGGATAAAAACGATGTTTAATCAAATCCCTATCCCCCATAATCTCAATGATCTTTCGCCAAAAAAACAGGAATATTTTAGGCGTCTGGTCGAACTTCAAAAACTGGAGCAAGAAATGGCGACCGCCACGACCATCGGGCGGCAGCAAAAACTGCACCACATCCAAGACAGCCTGGACACCATCAAAAGCCAATACCTCGACCACACGCCGGAATTCAAAGCCCTGTGGCTGGCCTGGGAAGCAACCCGGCTGGCCTGGTATTTGCAAGCATTTGAGGCGCTGAAGCAGGCGCTTGAGGATTAACCATAAAAAAAGTCCTTGTGTCAGAACGCCAATTCCCACAAGGACTTTTCGAAAACAAAATCACTCCCCCCTGAAAACAGGAGCAACAAAAAAGGAGCAATCGTGAACATTATACAACCAAACCAACTACCCAACCAACTACCAACCAACCACCCACCCCAACGCGCCGGCGGCCTGGCCGTGCGCAACAAATACCCGCCGGCCTACTGTCCCCGCTGCGGCAAAGAAATCATGTGGGGGACATCGTGGCACGGTTATCTGGGCCACTTGGGCCTGCACGGCCTGGCCGATCGCTACTTCGGCGGCGACCTAAAAGCAGCCCAAAAACGCTTGCGCCAAAACGGCCAGGCCCGACAAGACCCGGCCCCCCAGAACGGGGCATTTCCCAAATACAAACCCATCACCCAGTAAAGGAGGTAATCATGGCCATTGTTGGCTTTACCAATTACCAAGCGTTTTACGAAGAGTTGCGAGACCATGGCCAATGGGATTGGCCGGTAAGAGTTGCGCATTATCATAAAATCATTCCCAGTAGCAACACGCCGATCACGCTATATAAATTCTTTGTTGTGGCCGCCTGCGAAACCGACCGCGACACGTTGGTTTGTCGCTTCCAAATCGGCCAAACCCAAATATGGGGCGACGATGATCAGGGCCGGTTGGTCGAATTAGACGAACTCAGCCTGAAAGTAAAAGAAGGGCTAATCAGATCGCTCCAAACGCTGGAATGGACGCAAATTCGGGCCGGTATCATCGCCGCCGCCGACCAGAGTGAAACCGATGCCGGCCCCGGCAGGGAGCTACTATGACCTTAGCCATCGCCCTCATCAACCACCGGCGTACATTCGCCTTCACCCTCACCCTGCCGCCCGTCGGCGACACCTGGCCGGCGCTCATCCTGCTGGCCATGCTCACCGGCATCCTGGCCGGCCTCTGTCTCGATCTGGCGGCCGGTTGGCCGGTTGGCACAGTCACCATGTTCCCGGCCTCACTCGCGGCCGGAGCCGCCGTTGGATTATTACTGCTGGAATTAGGGGAACGAGGTCACCATGGGCCGCCGGATCATAACCGCCTTTAGCGTCATTAGCCTGGTTGTCGTGGTGCTGGCTATGCTCATCGCCGCCGATGACGTTCACGGGGCAGTCAGTACGGTCGCCACACCAACGGCGCTGGGGCTGGCCCTCGCTATCTGCTTAACCTTTTTCGGCGTCGGAGCCTCGCTAACCCTGCGCGTCTGGTACACAGCCGGCATCGCTAGCGCCCACAAGCGCCGGGCCAATGCCCAGGCCGCCCTGGTTGAGGCCCGCGTTAGGCGAGAGCGCCGGGCCAGTTCAGCCGTGGTTATCGTCGATGCTAATCAGCAAATCTTCAAACCTCAGTATGATGACGACGACAACATGATCGACATCCGGCGCGTCGACCTGCCCGGCCTGCCCAGCGTCAACGGCGGGGTGGCTCAATTGACGCCCTTCCAAGAGCGCATGCTCTTCAAATGGCACGCCCTGCACAGCACCGGCAAACAACCGGCCTGGGAAATCGTCAAACCGGGCCAACTGCCCGACAAAGGCCCGCTGGCCTTGCCACCCATCCTACCCAGGCTCATCGATGCCCAACGCCTAATTATTGCCGGTGGCTCAGACGCCGGTAAAACAACATTGATCAAACACATCATCGCCGGCCGCATCGACCACAGCCGGATCATACCCATCGATCCGCACGCGCCCAGCAAGATACTCGGCTTTGATGTTATCGGGGCCGGAATGGATTACGCAGCCATCGCCGAGGCCCTGGAGTCGCTGGTTCTGCTCATGACATCACGCTACCACGATGTTCGAGACGGCGTGTTGGGGTACGGCCAGCACGAGCGCGTCTCGATATTCATCGATGAGTGGACCGGCATCGTTCGCAAGGTTGACCGGGCCGGCAAGATGTTGACCACACTCCTGACCGAATCGCGCAAAGTCAACCTCCATATCACCTTGTGCTGCCACTCAACCACCGTCGAGACTTTAGGGTTGCCGGATGCGCAAATCAAGCGGTCGGCCACCGTAGTCGAAATCGTGGGCGGCAACAGCGGCGAACCGCGCCGGGCCTTCATTCACCCGGCCAGTAAAACCAAACCGGACGGCTCGCGCGCCAAGCCGGTTGAGTACGCCCTGCCCGGACCGTTCGCCGGCTACGTCCAAGCGCCGGCCGAGGTCGTAAAAGAGCTACCCGACTCAAAAATTCTCAAAGCTCAAATGATGGAGGCCGATGACCAAAGCATCACCGCCATCGCCGCCGCCTATTATGGCGTCGAAAAGCCCAACAGCCGCCAGATCAAACAAGTCAAAGAACTTCTGGAACGGGCGACAAACGCCCGCCAGCAGCCCGACAACGGCACGCCGTAAGGCAGAGCCGGGCCTAGGCCGTCGTGCGATTGTCGTGCGGTCGTCGTGCCGTTGTCGTAACAAATTTTACGGAGTATGACATGAACTTTCCTATTGATGAAGCGAAGTGGGGCCAATGCCCCGTTTGCCGGACCCGGTTCCAGCAGCCGACCTCCGGTCGCAAGCGCATTTACTGCTCGGATAACTGCCGAAAAAAACAGTTTCGTCGCACCAAGAATGCGACGAAACTCACCGACGACGAGCGCCAAGCTCTCATCGAGCGCCACCTATCCATCGGTGATTGGCGCTACTCAGATCGCTGGCCGGCCTGGCCGCGCTACACCTGTTTGGTATGCGGCCGGTCCATCGGCAGTACCACCCCGGCTTGGTATGATGCCAATGATTTCAACCAGGTCGCCGGCGTCCACCGTCGCCACATCTGTACCCAATGTCATCCCCCCGTTGAAAACTAAGAAAGAAAGGAGCAGTCCATGCACTTCATCAACCGCATCACCGGCCAAACCGTAACCCCGGAGCCGTGGCAGCTAGCCCTAAAAATCGGCGACTACTACATCAACGAATACGCCACACTAATCGTGGGGGAAGCCGTCTTCGACCGTATCCCCAACATCTACGGTCAACTCGTCGACCAGGAAGACGCGGTTTCCAGCATCTACGATCCCATCATGGGCAATCCCATTGACAACAGCGAAACAAACGGCTTTTTTTGGGCCAAAACCTACAGCCAGTGGTTCCCGGACGGCGAGTTGCGCGGCTTCAACATCTGCGAAGCCACCCGCCAACTAACGGCTGAAGAATTCGATCAAGCCAGAGAAAACGGCTGGCCCTAAATCTGCACCACTTCTGCACCACCCGAAAGGAGTAATCCATGTGGGATCAACCGCCGGACAACTTCCAATACATTCTCTTCGAGCGCGTCAACCCGGAACATAACGAAGACCGCTTCTACTACGTCGCCTGGCTGCCGCAGCTCTTTGGCGGCTACGGCGTCGTCCGGCTGTACGGGCGCAAAGGCCACCAACAGCGCCTGCTCCCCCCAGCCATATTTGATGACATCAATGCGGCCTGGTCACTCATCAAACAAATCATCACCACCCGGCTCAACCGAGGCTATCGCATCGTCTCGCCGCCGGAATACCAACAACCCGCCGCCCCTGCGGCAGAAAGAAGTCAACTTATGTTCACCCATACCCAAAAGGAGCAACCCCGCATGCCTGATGATAACTTCCGCCCCCCGTGGCTGCTACCGCCGTCGCCCCAAACTTTCCACCTGGTGCGCATGGCCACCAACCACCATGTCGAATTGGATGTCAGCGAGCTGGCCAAACTCATGACAGCCCTCGACCACATGATCAAAACGTACAAACGCGATCCGCACGGCCAGGCCATCGTCGACGAATACACCAACCTACTCAAAAAACTACAATTGGTCTAAAGGATGCCTCTGCACGCCTTCCGCACCAAGCCAAACGCGCAGCTAACGACTATCGGCTAACTGCTATCAGCTAACTACAAGGAGAAACCAATGCCCGAAAACCTACTCACCGCCGTCTACCGCGAAATCTACGGCGATCCGGGTAACCCCGGCAAAATGAAAAATCTCGACGAGCTGGCCGCCACACTCTCCAAAATCGCGCAGCGCGACAAGCCCTGGACCGCCCGTTATCTGAACGCCCTGCTGTTGGGGCATAAAGGCTTTTCG
This sequence comes from Anaerolineae bacterium, assembly GCA_020433835.1. Next base: position 20,280 of record JAGRBY010000001.1, read on the forward strand.
ATCACCGAAGAATTAGAGCTGGCCCTCTACACCCTGGCTGGCCGCCTCGACGACCAGCCGCCGCTCCAGGCCCGCGCCCGGCCCATCCAGGTGCTCACCATCAACGGCGTCCTGCCCGGCAGCATCGTTCTGGGCCACACCAAACGGTGCGCGGGCTGCCAAATTCCCATCGTGCCCACCGTTCCCTGGCAGAAATACTGCTGCCCGGAATGTCGCGCAAAAACCCGAAAGGAGGCCAATCCGCCCAAAATCGCGCCGGCGCAGAGTTTGGGGCGCGGCTAGCGTCCCGTCTGCACCGCTTCTGCACTACCAAAATCAAGGCCAAATCAAGGGGAGGAATAAGAAGACACAAATCTTATTTCTGAGGAGATACAAAGAAAAATGCTCACCACAATAGAAGCCATCAAGGCTGCTGTGAATATCTGCAACCTGATCAATGAAAAACATCCCATCGAAGACGGGCAAGGCCGCTATCGCCGTGCCAAGGGCCACGACTCCCTCGTAATAGATACGCACAAACAGAATTACTATTGGAACAGCAAAGGCGAAAGCGGCGACATCATCGATTGGGTGGGCCGTCACGAGTTGGGGTATGATGGCCAATGGAACAGCAGCGACAGCCTTTTATTCAAAGAAGCCGTAATCTGGCTGACCAAACATGCCGGCATGCCCGAACCCCAATTCAAACCGGAAGACACCGAAGCCCGCGCCCAACGCCTGGCGAAAGACCGGCTCATGAGCCTGGCCGCCGAATACTACCAAAACAACCTCCACCAACGGGAAATTCAGGCGTATAACTACGCCCTGAGCCGAGGCTTTACCCCGAAAACCATCGCCAAAGCGATGGGCTATGCCGATGGGCAACTGTGGCAAGCTATCCCCCAGCAAGACCGGCCCACCGCGATGAACATGGGTCTGATAGCCACCAAGGGCGCCACCTATCGCGACACTATCCCCGCCGGCTACCTGGTCTACATCCATCACCACCGCAGCAAAGTCGAATACCTCACCGGCCGGGCCATTACCAGCAACGATCCCAAAAAGAAAAGCCGCAACCAACGCAGCCCCAAACGCATGTTGTGGACCGATTGGCACGGCTACAACAAGCCCCTGATCATCTGCGAAGGACAGGCCGACGCGCTTAGCCTGGCCCAAATGGGCTTCAACGCGCTGGCCATGTGCGGCGTCAATCTCAGCGACTTCGACGCCGATCTGTGTCAACTTTTCACCCCGCTTTACGTCTGGCAAGATGCCGACGCCCCCGACAGCGAAGCCGCTCGGGCCTGGTTGCGCCGCCTCGCCAACCTGGTCGATACCCTGGGGCCGCTCATCCGTATCATCAATTCCCCGGCCAAAGACGCCAATCAATTTCTACAGGATGACGGCGCGCCGGACCACCTGGAAGAGCTACTACGGGAGGCCCCCACTTTCCTGGATCAAGAAATACAACGGTTATCGCCCTTACGTGGGGCTGAACTCTATGACGAGCTAGAACCGTTCTTTGCCCGGCTGTCCACGCTGGATATATTCCAACTCAACATTTACCGCTCAAAAAGTTGTAAAGAACTCAACATCAGCCAGGGCGATTTTGGCCGTTACCTCAAGGCGGCCAAAGGGCTGTTAACCGACGACGACGAAGCCAGCTTTGCCAAGGGCGGGCAGTACTGTTTGATTGATGGCTGGACCGTTATGAAAATGATCACTGCCGAAGGCAATCACCGCATTGTGCCGCTGGCCAACGGCACAGCCAAAATATTAGAAGAGGTCATCAACGACGATGGCAGCAACGACTCGGCTATGGATTTCATCGTCGGCGGCGAACTGGCCACCGGCCAAAAGCTCCCAAAAATCACCATTCCGGCCGCCGACTTTCCCAGCATGAAATGGGTAGGGCAGTGGGGCAGCCGGTTCATCTTGTCTGCCGGCAGAACCACCCAAGACCATTTTAGAGCGGCTGTTCAGTACCTAAGCAGCACCCCCTATCGCCGCACCATCTACACCCACACCGGCTGGCGGAACATTGATGACACCTGGGTCTTTCTGTCCGGCACCGGGGCATTAGGTGTGGCCGATGAAAAAATCCAGGTCGATCTAAAAATGGGGCGGTCCGAAACCAACATGGCACGCTACAACCTACCGCAGATCCCGGAGAACATCACTCAAGCCATGCAAGTCAGCCTAAAATTCTGGCAGCTAACCGATCTAACGATCACCGTCCCAATGTGGGCCGCGATGTATCTCCCCCCACTCAGTCCATTTCTCACTATCGATTTTGGCCTGTGGATCCATGGTCAATCAGGCAGCATGAAATCATCTATAATCGCCTCAGCCCTGGCTCACTTTGGCGGCTGGCAGGGCAACGACAGCAAACTATTTCTACCCAGCAACTTCCAAAGTACCAGCAACAACATTCTCATGAACGCCTTCCAAGCCAAAGACGTACCGTTGGTCATTGATGACTTTGCGCCCGGCTCGACCCAGCGCGAAGTCAATGAACGGGACCGGGTCGCCAGCAACCTGCTCAGGTCAGTCGGCAACAAAGCCGCCAGAGGCCGGATGCGAGACGGGCGCCGCTTCCAGGCCGACTTCCCACCCCGCTGCCTGGCTATCGTTACCGCTGAAGATTTACCCTCCACCGCCAGCATCATGGCCAGAGGGATAGGCGTGCGGGTCTATATCCCCCCCAAAGGTACGCCAGAACGCGACGCCATCGAGCAGCGCCTGTCCCACATTCAAACGACAGACTCCTATCAATACCCCCACGCCATGGCCGGCTTTATCCTCTGGATTCAGCGCCATTGGCAGGAACTGGAAAAAGAACTGCCCGTCATCGGTGCCGACTACCGCGACAAAATTCGATCAGCCGGTCACGCTCGGCTGGCCGATGCGTTTGGCAAAATAATGGCCGCCGTCAGCACGGCCCTTTACTTTGCGCTAGACTGCGGCGCCATCACCTCCCGGCAAGCCGACGAAAAACGAGATCTAGCCTTTACCGCCCTAACGACAATGATGAAAGAACACAGCGAGGCCGTGGAATCGGTAGACGCTTGCTACATCTTCAAAGATTTGCTGCTGGAGCAGCTAGACGCCCGCGTCTGGTACTTAGCCAGAGTTGAAGCCGACGCTATCACACGTCCCCTTGATTGCCCCATCGGGGCCGAATGTGTGGGCTATGAAGATGACACCTGTATTTACCTACTAACCAAAACCGTAACCGAAATCATTCAACTCCACCAACGTTTAGGCTCACCGTTCCCGGTAGGGCGAAACACACTATACCGGCGATTGATCGAGCGCGATTGGTTGATCGCCGGAGATCAAAAAACGTCTTCGACGGTATACCTCCCGGCCACCAACACCAGCCCCAGAGTACTAAAGTTCATCAAAGACAAGATTTTTGATTAAATTTTTTTTTTTGCCTTACAGTGTGAAAATATGATTTAAAAAGTGTCAGAAGTGTCATGAGAATAAAAATAACCTAAAAAACGGCGATTCCAGCCTGGAATGAGGGTTTTCTTCATGACACTTTTTAAATCTTGAAGATCTAAAAAGTGTCATGAAAATCGGGTTTTTCTTAAAAATCAGGCGAAAACAGAACAAAAGTGCGAAAAAAGGGTGATCGTCATGACACTTCTGACACTTCTGACACTTTTTAAATTTAAAAAGTGTCATGAAAAAAACCCTCATTCCAGGCTGGAATCGCCGTTTTTTAGGTTATTTTTATTCTCATGACACTTCTGACACTTTTTAAATCATATTTTCTCCATGCACGGAAAAAATTAACTTACCCTCTTTATTTAAGGAGTAAACACTATGAAACCCTCTTTATCCCTTAGACAGTTCAGCCAAACCGCTGAAAAAAGTGTCATGACAGCCTTTCCCTTGAAAATTCGGTTTCCGGGGAATAAACCCTGGCTGGCCTTGCCACCCACCTATCGCCGTCTCGACACCGGCGAAATAGAAGCCACCTACCACGACATCGAGCAGTTGCGCTGGTCGGTCACCCTCTCGCTGTGGGCCAAAGAGGCCGAGAGCCAACGCCCGGCCGCACCGGTGCAGCAGACGATGTTCACCGAAACAAAAAACAACTATCAGGAGTAAAGGAGACAAAAATGAGTAACGATCTAAAATGGGCCACCACCCCGGCCCTGCTGGCCCAACTAGTCGGCATCGAAGAATACTTAGACAACCTACGAGACGAGTGCATCGAGGAGCGCGGTATCCACGAGCCGGAATGTGATTACGTCGGCGACGATCTCGTTCGTCGGGCCGCTGCTATTCGGGACGAACTGCGGGGCCGACTCGATGTCACCTGTTGTTGGTGCGGTGAGGGCATCACTTGGGACAAACAGCGGGGTTGGCTACACCGAGGCCAACCCCGCGTTTTACCCGGACAGAGTGAAGTTTGCGGCCTGGCATTCCCTGGCCTGCCGCGAGGAGAATCACAATGATGGACAAATAAAAAGAACTGGAAGAGGCAATCCGCCGGTTGCTCACCGACTACGGTTGGGAAGCCACCGAGAAATTATTAACTGAGCAGAATAGAAACATTAAAAGGAGGACAATCGTGAACTTTTACAATCGCATCACCGGCCAAACCGTAACCCCGGAGCCGTGGCAGCTAGAGTTAAAAGTGGGTGATCACTACATCATTAAACAGCCAAAATTTTGGGTGGGCGACGAGGTCGGCATTGCCCCCACCTGCTATGGAGAAATCATCACCAACACCCCAGAGGAAGATGAGCCTCCCTACCCCAACGGCTTTTTCCTGGTTCGAGCCTTTAGCCAATGGTGTCCGGAGGGAGAACTGGGCATGTTTTGCATCATCGAGGCTACTCGCCAAATCACCAAAGAAAAATTCGAACAAGCTCGCTTGCAGGGGTGGCCCACGGAGGATCCTAATGCCTAAGATGACCGCTAAATACCGCACCGCACTCGAAACCGCACTCAAAGCCTCCCTCCCTGTTAAGACCGACGATCAAGAGACGTTGTACGCCCTCCTGCAGGAAAACGGCTACTTTTGGGATAGCCGCACGAAATCGTGGGATCACTTCGAGCCGGAAGAGGCCGACGATCCCACGCCGCTCATCTACGTCCGCGTCTGGGCCGATGAAGAGATCATCCACGAAGCCGCCGACGACATCGTCCGCACCAACAAAAAACATTGGCAGCTCGTCGAACGCAGCGACCCCTACCGCTGCCGACCGCCCAAACAGCGCGAAGCACGGATCTATCTGAGATTTTTACCAAAAAGGAATGGATAAAAAGGAGATAAACAATGAAACGTGAACAACTCAACAACCTAACCGGCCTGGCCAAAAGTATCGGTGCTGAAGGCATCTGGCTCGTCCGGGGCGCAGCCGGCCCCAGGGTACTGTACTACCCCGATATCCAGGCCGATGATCACTGCCCTCGCTGCGGCAGCGACGATGTGAACGACGTACCGGATTACCACAGCGACCTGGTCGATAGATTTCAGTGCGGTGCCTGCGACTTCACTTGGGAACTCACCCCCATCGAACTCGATATCGCCGACGCCGACCTACTGGTCGTCATGCGCTTCCCCAAAGGCGACGGTGGAGAGCCGGGCATCGAGTCTCGGTGATGACCGTTAAGGTGACAGTCACTTTCAAAATCGCCAGGCGTCTCTAAGCTAATATCTCAGCCAACCCATCAAAGTTCAGAGCAGCCATTATAGCCTGGACTTGTTCTACGGTTGCAGCCCCATCGACCGCGACAATCGCCGCGCGTTTAGTCGCGGCGATGTAGGCCGAAGCTGTGGCCCATTTATTCATATTGGCCTCCCAAATGGCCAACATCTCCTGGGTAGTGATGCCAACTTGAGATGTTCCCGGCTTGCGAAACACCTGCGCTTCAGCCTTGGCAATGAGGTAGTCATCCTCATCAAAAATAAGCGGCAAGCTCTTTTGACCGCTCTCATTCCAGTACTTGACCTCATTTTCTTTCTGGACATACTCCCCAATCTGGCCGGGTTTCAACGTGATAACAAACGCACGTGCGTTTTCCGTGCGTTCTTCAATCTCGCCGTAGGCTTCAATTTTGGTGCGATCCAGCCAAGCCGCGTAGAACTCCGCTGTAGTTAGGTAGGTGTCCAGTTCAGCAAAGGTCGGTTGTGGGTTCGGTAAATTCCACATTCTAAAAATCAATTCCGAACCGTTGGGGTTCGGAATTGATTCAGGTGGATTCATAGGGCTGACCCAGGTGTGAACCTCCGGATCATAGGCGATCATGTCGGGTTGTTGAGATATTTCGTAATCGCTAGGTGTAGCGTTATAGAGTAGTTTCAATGCTAAATAATAGAGTGGATTTGTCATACAGAGATGATCCCATTATTTAATGTGTTACCCAAGTAGATTAAAGACAATTTAGTATAATTGGCCTTTATCGTTCCCCCCAGGCTGCTAAATGCCTGCATCTGGATGTAGTCATTCACGCCCAAATACTCCACCCCAACTAAAGAAAGATCGGTATTATTATCAGCCTCAACCACACGAACCTGTGTGTTGAGAGCCGTATTTTTCTTTAGGAATCTGATCAGTTTATCACCCAAAATGCTAGATGTAGTCATTTGAATGTTCCCTACAAGAAGATAAAGACCCTCCATCTTGGGATAAAGGGCTGTATTATTGTCCCAATCTACCCAGTCTACTGCCTCGAATTCGGCAGTTTGGAAACTGATAGTAGTCCATGTCGAAGAACCAAGACTCTGGTCTGATGTGCGTTTGGCTTTGGCTCCCATACACATCAAGTTATAGCCATATGAATAGGCATCTCCGATAACGTAAAGGCCACTTTCGGTAAGGGTTGCTACTTGCGTAAGATCAACCGAGACATTAGCCACAACGTTTGATTTTAGCTCGAAGCTAAAATAGGCTCCCGATGTGCTATCGGTGTTGACTTCAATTCGGGCTGCGTTCCCGTTTTGTTCGGGTTTACCGTGGTCATGGTTGAAAGTCACGTTCGCATTACCTTTGCCGTCATTGACGGTTAGCGCAACACCACCTGAACCCTTGCCTGAGATTACATCCCCGCTAACATCGAGGTCGCCGGTCATGCTGTCGGATGTATCGGAACGCAGGAATTGAGCACCGTGCAGACCATCTACGGTGTCAGCATCGCCTCCCGATTCTATGCCCGCAACAATGGCATCGATCTCCACTTCGGTGTAGTAACGGTCATCGTGATCGTGGCCAATATTGGATTTGGCATCGAGTGCTGTATCGACAGCAGATTGGGTGTAGTACCGAGCATCTCCCCGTGCGTCATTGTGGTACTGCGGGTGGTCATCATCACCCAGCCCACCGAGTGCCCCGTGATCCGACAAACCCTTCGTTACAAACGCACGCCGGTTGAAAATGTCCGCCGCCAAGTTAAACGAGGTCTGATCTCCGTCCAGGTCAACCACCGATAGCGGAATGGCGGACGCCGGCCAGGTTGGATCGTCGGCCTCGGTTCCGTCAGCTACAGCCGTACCATTGATGGTTTGTAGATCGCCGTTCTCATCGAGGTACAGCCCCACCAGCCGATGGTTACCGCTGCTCGGCTGGCTGCTGACCAGATTGATCCCGGTCGCCCCTGAAAATTTCTGCCAAACGCCGTTGCGTTCGTAATAGCCGCCGATGACGTTGACCGTCAGTCCGTCGCCGGGATAGGTGGCCAGGGGCGTCAGGGCTTCGGGGTAAAGCCACATCATATCGCTGCCGCCCAGCTCGTGGTCGGTATGATGATCGGCTAATAGGGCGCTAACCACCGTGGCCACTACACTATCGGCGATATCGACCACAATCGGGTAAGAGGCGTTATCCTTGGCCCGCACCTGCACCGGCACGCCGGCCTGCGATTTCACCTGCCGGTTATAGGCCGGATAGGGCTGGCCGGTTTCACCCAAATTCTGGACCCAGACCAGCCGCTTCGACTGGTCGAACCAGATCGAGCCGGCAACCTCGACAATCACCGCCTCAACCTCGAAAAATTTATCCTGTTTGTTGGCTAAATTTTGCTGCTTTTGCAGCAGGGCGTCTCTAAACATCAGGATACCTCTACGATAAAGGCTTTACCCTTGTCGCTGTCGTTCCCATCACGAGATACGACCAAAACTTTTGTGTCGTCCATTACTATGGCCTTTAAATCTGCCCTGTCTGTGTCGCCTATCGTTTTCGACAATGTCGTGTCAGTGTCCACAGATAGACCTGTACCGCTGATGGCAACCACCCGAACCTTGATCGCGCCACTGGTCGCTTCGTTCCACAAGATGACGCCATTAGATGAGCTAAGAGGGATAAACTGCGAGGTGTTGTAACTGCCGTTACCGGTTGCACCTATTTCAGCCGTACCTAGGTTTAGGGATGTGGCCCCTATGGAACCGCCTATAATGCGTGTTGCGTTGGCACTTACATCGCTGGACCAGACAATAAAAGCATTGGTGTTGAAGGTGACGTCGGCGCTGGGCCTATATCCAGTCAAACTGAGCATGTTTGTCCCGTCAATCGTCTGTGGCGTGTTCGCAGTGAAGGTAGTTGTAATTCCGGTAAGAAGTATCGATTTCAGGATATTGTCAGAGACCTGCCCGTACACAACCACTGCCTCATCACCAGCGACGCCCACAATATTGAGGCTATCCGGCCGGGCTTCGACCGATACAACTGCTTGAACGGTATGGGGAGTTATGGTTGAGCCACTTACATCGACCACTACTCCGTCGATCTGAGTTGAGGTCAGGTTGCTGTAAATCGCCAGACACTTACTTGATCCAAGGTGTGTAATACTCCCATTGTAGGTAGGTACGTTGGCCGAGATGGTTGTTTCTGCACCGATCAACGTAATAGTCGTACCGGACACGCTAAATAAACGGGCTTTCACGATCGAAGGAGTTGCCCCGGCATCTCTAAAAGTCACAATTCCATTTGTCTCGTCAATTTCAGCCACAGCAGGGCTTGATCCCGAACTATTGACCAAAACTGGCGTTCCTGCTGTGACCGTCGTACCCGAAATACTCAACGCGCAAAGATATAGGCCGTCGGCTGCGTAATAACCAACCACCGCCAATGTTGATGACAACCTGGCAAGTGACAATTGTTGAAAGATAGAGCTGGTTGTCAGTGCTGCGCTATCAAATATAATTTCGTCGTGCAGGGCAAAAGTAGATGAAACCGGTTGCTCCCAGTCAGGTGTCTCCGGATTGACGGACCCTATTTCGGCGCTGGGGCATGTATAGGACACGCCGGTTGGCCCCTGGGCCTCTGGCTCGAAGACGACGTTGGTTTCGATATAGCCGTTGATCGGATCGATCCGGTTTGAAACACTACGGGCCAGCAGCTTCTGGTTGGTCAGAGTGATGCCCCGCGTTGTGTCGCCGGTGGCCACACCCGTCTGGAACCACTCATCCCCCCAAATATCGATCACCCCGGCCCATATACCGTCCATTATCTGCCGAAATTCTTTGTACGGCCGGTTAGCCGTGGCCAGCTCGCGCCCGGCCAGATTGTTGGCGTCGGCCTGGTCGGCAAAAATCTGGTTGGGACGGGTCACGATGCTGCGCCCGGTCTGCTCAGGGATGCTGCCTGGTGCTCGCGCGCAAACCGCCGAAATAGTGGAGCCGTCATAGACAAAGCCGTTGGTGAAAACCAACAGCGTCTCCAGGCCGGGTTGGTCGATGATGGTCAGTTGGCCACGTCGGTCCTGCTTTTGCAGATCGGCAGTGACGGTGGCTGACGCTCGATCCGCATCGGAGCGACGCTGCATATCGCGCACTAGCTTGATCTGCCCATTTTTATGACTGACGATATTGGCGTTGCGACCGCTGGTCTTGGTCATTTGCAGCGCCTGGCTGTAGAGATCGCCTTTTTGGAAGGTGGCTGACGGACGCAGGGTGTCATCGTCGCGCAGCCCCAGGACGTCGGTGCATTCGAACAGCGTGCTGTGCCAACGCCAGTAATGGTGCAGCGCTCGACCGGTCGTCAGCGACGTTGAAAACTTATACCATTCGCTCGGATTGTTGACCGCCTTCAGAATGACGTCTGAGCCTAGCCCAATTTCTCGCAGGACACCCTCAGGCGTCACCGCTTCAAATGTCACGCTGCCGTCGTTCCAGTCGGCTGTTACCGTGCCGCGCCGAATATAACCGGCAAAGAGAACCTGCTGGCCATCGCTCGCACCGCCGATGTAGTCAGATGAGCCGCCGTAATCGACGGTATACCACAGGCAAACTAATGCCTCATCGGGGAATTCAACTGCGTCTGCCACGCCATTAACCTTGATCCCTAACGTCCAACCGCCTCGCTCCCATTCGCCGGAGTGCGTTTGAACCTCGAAATCGGTGTAGGGGTAGTCCGCACTATCCGGGTCGCTGTCGTGAACAAAAATTCGGCGGTGGGTTGTCTGGCCTTTGCCGTTCGTATCGAACGCGGTTAGGTGCAGCCAATATTGGCCAGCTTGCGAAAATTCGATCTGGTATTGTCCAGAACCCAAAGATGTAACGGTGACCCCGGTTGAGGGCGTGGTTGAAACAAGGAGCGTGTTACTGATACTCTCGCCGGGGGCAAGGGCATAACTGTCACTGGCGCGGACAATAAAATTAAAGATGCCCCCACTGAGAAAGCCGGATCGATGCGGCCCGGCGATGGCCACCGGCAGCAGGGTCTCGTTGTGGCCATTGTAAAGAACATCGTAATCCTTGTAGAAGTTGCTGGCTGTGAAACGCGGCGGCCTAGCTACAACGGGATAATCCTCACTTACCTCAAAATCATGATTATCGTCCCACATGATCGAGTTGCCGGCCACCTCAATCTGACCGCTGCTCTGCGATCCATTGGCCGACCGCACCCGGATCCGCTTCACGCCCGTGCTGGTGGTCACCTTCAGCACGTGGCCATCAGCGATGTCGCTAAAGCCGCTGCCACTGCCGTTGTCGAAGTCGATGGTCCGCTCACCCTGACTAATGCTGGCGTTGTTAACCTTAGCCGTCAGTAATGTACGTGGTCGAGAGACCGATAAGTAAAAGCGAGCCTTATGGCCATTAGCTCGCAGCGTGTTGAGTTGGGGGGATGATAGGGCAGACACTAGACTGCCTCCAGCCGTCGAAACTGGATTTCAACACCTAGATAGCGACCGCCAGCCCGCCGTTTCTGCATCAGATCGCGCGATGGCCAGATCATCACCGCCTTGTATTTCACCCAGCGCTCAGTCGTGTTCGAGGCGTCGGGTGGAACCCGCGTAACCATGTAAACCTCGGCGCTCTGGCCGCTGCCCACGAATGTGCGCAGTTGATTGATCATCGCCTCGTCCAGAATATCGAAAATCCAGACATCGACTGGGTAACCGTGAGCGCTGACTTGGCCATCGCCTTTGTCGTTGAAGATCGATGCCTCGGCAAATTGACTCCGAGGCGGGTTAACAAGCGTCGGCAGATCCTCGATGTTGGTCGTGCTCGATGTCAAGCCTAGTTCATAGCCGTAATCCGCCATCAGTATCCTCGCTCCAATTGAAACAACTTCTGATCAATCCGTTGCTCGATCTGGCCCATGATCTCACGAGCGTCATCCCGCTCGGTGAAGGTGTATTGCGGGCTATAGTTGAGCTGCGTGCTCGATGACCCACCACCACCGCGACCGCCCAGCGCGGCCAACAGGCTGCTTTGCGAGAGCGGCCCGCCGATTAACCCTTCGGCGGTTCGAGTGGCACTGCGGTTCATCACAAATTCACCGTCGAGCAAGTTGTGTGGCCCTGCGCCGGTGTAGCCACCGGTGTGCCGGCTGGGATAACCGGGCAAATTACTGCTAAATTTGCTATCCTTTAGAAAAGTCTCAAGGTCTTTAGCTTGCTGCTCGTACCATTTTTTCTTGGTTTCGGTTTCGCCCAAGAGCGCCTCATCAAGCTGTCGAACCTGATCCGCAAAGGCTTGTTTTCTCTTTTCTTTTTCCTCTTGATAGGAAGAGTCAAGGGTATCCAACTGGTCTCGTCTTGCTTGTCGAAGTTGTTCAACTTCTTTTACATGTTGATCATCTAACTCAGTTAGCCATTCCTGATTGTGAGCGTCGCGTTTGTTCGTTTCCTCTTGATTCTGCTCATCCATCTCAGTTAACTGTTCTTGAAATTTGGTATCGCGTTTGGTCTTGGCCTCATCAAACTCGGTGTCCATCTCTGTTAACCGCTCTGCCTGCTGCGCCTTCCGTGCCTCGGCCTGCTCCTGAAAAGCCGCCTGCATTTCGGCCAACTGCTCAGCCCGTTGCTTGTCCCGTTCCGCTTTTTGCGCCTGGTAATCAGCTTCCATGTCAGCCATACGCTGGCTAAAATCTTCACTGTGACGGCTGGCATTGTCTTGATAATCTTCCTCTGCTCGGCTCCGGTTCGTATTGTAACTTCGCTTCTCACTGAGAAATGCTTCAACATTCTGGTTAAGGATCGCATCCGAAATTCGTTGGTTGTGATCCTGGCGCATACGGCGCATTGATTTCTGATGATCTTCTTCAAGCCGTTCGGTCTCGCGGTCAAATTGCTTGGCTGCGTCCTTCCGCTTGGCGTAATAGTCCTGTTCGGCTTTGGCGTCCTGACTGGCCGAATTTTCCAGGAATTTAGCAACAGACTGCTTATAATCGGTTTCAGCCTTGATCGCGGCCTCGGTCCCGTTGTCGATGATCTTTTGTCGGTTTTTCTGGAAATCGGCTTCGCGTTCAGCTTCGGCTTTGTTGTATTCTTCAATGAGGTCTATTCGGTGTTCGGCATATTCAGCTTCGGCTTCGAGGCGCTGGGCCTCGAAATCCTCCACAGCCTTAGTCCGCTGCTCTTGGTATTGGTTCTCTGACTGTGTAATTTGCTCGTCAGTCCCCTTAATGATGGCCTGCCGCTGCTTCTGGTATTGCTGTCGCGCCTCGGTTTCTTGCTGCTGGTAGGCGATGAAGGATTCCAAAATTTCACCGGCATGAGGAGAATTGGCCAGGGTAGCAACGCCGCGACTGACATCGTCCAGACTCTTGCCGGCTGCTGGGGCGTCATCGGCGATTTGCCCGGTCCATTTGGCAACCGTTTCAAACCAATTCAACGCGGTCTCATCGCCAAAAATCGAGCCGGCTCCATAAGCCCCCACGCTGGCGTATTTACCCAAGCTCTCGAAACCCACCTCGGTCGAGTCGCCCCGAACGCCGCTGGCTTGAATGGCCAGACCAATTGGCCCAGCAATAGCGGTAGCAACCTGCTCGCCGATCTTGCCATAGTCATACCGCTCGCCGGCTAAAGACTCGTTTACCCCTACGCCCAGGGCCACGCCGCCCAGAACGGAGCCGCCCATAGCTAACGCGCCTTTCGCCCCGCCCAACTTGCCGAGCAACCCGCCCACGCCGGCCTTCTGCATAATACCGGCAGCAGCTAATTGCTCTGCTGCTGCACTCTGCATCAGTTTTCCGGCCAATAATTGCGTGCCGGTAGCTGCTAGCGAAGCGGCATCGTAAACCAAACGGATGCCTTTTTCAGCCACTTCTGCAACCGCTGCCGCGCCCAGCAGTGCCCCACCAACACCCAATGCTGCCTTGACAATGGCCGGGTGAGCCTCGGCAAAATCGGCCACCTTCTCCGCCAAATCCGCGGCCGTCTCCAATACCGGCAGGATAGCCTGAGCCGCAATCCGGCCCACGCGCTGCTGGCTGCGTTCAAGCTCTTTGGTAGTCGCCAGCCAGTCCCGCGAGGTGGCGTCAGCCTGACCGGCCTTGTCCACAAACGAGGTGGCGGCCAACACCAGCGGTCCAGCAATAGCCGCGCCGGTTAGCGCCAGCGTGCCGGCAATATCGCCAAAATAACCGGCGAAATTACGGACCTTGTCCCCGTGACTCTCGATGGCCTCCATTTGGTCTTCGACGCGACGAGTCGCCTCTTCCGCATCGATAGCCCCCTCTCTGTAGGCTCGCCAAGTCTTGAGGAACTCGCCCCGGATCGAGCCGCCGCGCCGTTCGATCCTTTCGAGCGACGCCTCAAACTCCTTAGTCTCGGCCTCAGCTCGCTTGGCGTCATCGGCAGCTTTGTCCAGCGCTCTTTGCCGCTCGATTTTTTCAAGTGCCTCATCAACCGTCAGTAAGCCGCGAGCCAGTTTGCTGTAGTCCGTTGCTGGCAGCGCCCCCCGCAGGTCGAGCTTGGCGCTTTTATCCAGCGCATCAAACGCTTTCTGATTTTCGAGCGCCTGTTTTTCGAGGGCCTCCAGGGCTTGCTCTGCGGGACGAACACCAGTTTTGACCTGATCAAAGGCCTTCGTCGCCGCCTTGCCGAACGCAGTCGAGTTATCGCCGCTGGCAACCAAAGATTTATTGATATCCTGTAGAGCTTCCTCTACAGACATCGCGCCTTTTTTGACTTTGTTCAGAGTTTGGTTGTCCAAGCTGAAGCGCAGGAGTGCGCTTATAACGCGTTCGTTGGCCATAGTTGGTTGATAATTAGATCGTCTGTTACGGTTTCCGGTTTTTATTGATCTTGCCGGCATAGCTGGCGATGGTCAGGATGTCCTCCATAATCGCTTCGTCTTGGCGGAGAATAACATCCGGTGGCCAACGCCAGTCAATACCTTCGAGAGTAGTCCACACTTGCCAGGCTAACTCAGGATCGTTTAGGTTCAGTTCTTCTGGTAGTTCAGCCGGCTCCTTGCTTTCGCGGGCATCAAAGAGCCAGGTCAGCCGTGAGAAAAAATCCTCGGCTAGATTTTTTTTTCCTCTGTCGGTAACCAATGCGGATTGAGCCGGTAAACCACCTCTTCCCACATGGCCCAAAACGGCTCAGGCAAAGTCAAAAACGTCTCAAAATCGAGCGGCCAAGGCAAACCCTCGGCTTCCGTAGTGGCCGCAATCAAGTCGGGGTAGATCGAGACCCGCAGAATGAGGCGATCAAGATCGTGTTCCTCTCCGCGTTCGACCCGTTCTTTTTCCAGCTTATCGCCGGTCATTCTGAGCCGAGTCCGCTTCATCCCAGCCAGAACCGTCGCACTAGAGACGGTCAGCCTTATGTCCAAGTCGTTGTTTTTATAGGTAATGATTTCAGTTGCCATAATTAGCCTTTCGTAAGTAGCAGATAGCTGGTAGTAGTTACCTGCTACTTGTTGTCTATGCGTGCTCGAAAACGCAGATGACAATGTCGTCCACATCGGGCGTCGTGCTGGGATCCACCGTGGTGGTGGTCAACGTCGCGCCGCTGGTGTCATCGCTGACCGTACCGGCGCTGGCATCGAACACAAAGATATTCATCTTGTCAGTGCTCACAGCCGGATAGTCGGTCGGCAGGTTAAACTGGGTTAGGACGTTGTTCCCTTTCCAGGCCACCAATCTGGGTTTGTACTGGGTCACCCACTTCGAACCTTGGGCCCGGGTAAAGCCATCAGTGGCCACGGTGTAGGTGATGCCCCACAAATGTTTCGAGGTGATCTGTGGGCGCAAAGTGTAAGCCTTCTGGAAATCCGTCCCACCCATGCCCGGCTCCAGGGGGATTAACAAGACCGACGGGAAAACAATGAACTCCCACCGGCGAGCGCCGAAGGTAAGGCTGCCCGGTTGGGTGTCCTGGGCCTGGCGGTAGAAATACATCCCTACCTGGATTTCGCTGCCTTTGTTGTTGGTGCCGATGCCGATCCCCTTCATCTCACCGATGGTGACCACCTTGTTGCCGGTCAGGGCCGCTTCTAAGTCGGCCGCGATTTTTCCGGTCATTACGCTGCCGGTGATGGCTTCGGTCGGGGGGAGGGCGTCAACGGAGAAGATGCCGTCGTCGCCCATATGAAAAATTTGTTGGGGTTCGGGATCATTGAGCTGAAGCTCTTTGAGGCCCGAAACCTGAATTCCCTCGTACGGGGTGGCCGAGGCGCTACCCGGCTCGATCATTTGCGTACCGCTATCGAGCGCGAAAATGCGGGCTTCTCGCGCGCCGACTGGCGTCCATACAGGATTAGGTGCTGCCATGAATGTCCTCCATAGTTAAATAAAAAAAGGGGCAGCCCGCTCTCTGCGGACTGCCCCGGCATTGCTGCTCTGTCAGGCTAAATTAATTCAATTGTCTTTACTGCTACCTACTGCTCCCCACTCGCCTGCTTTCGTCGTTTCGTGGGGGGCGGCGCATTGGTCTCGATGACCGGCCCAACCGGATTGCAGGTACAATAACCTCGCACACGCCCTGGCCGCTCCGGATGGGGCTTAAATGTGACGAGTTTGCCGCAGATCGGGCAGGCTTTTTTATTCGCTGTTTGCATATGTTCTCTCCACAACTTCTTTGACCTGAAGCCGGAACTCAATGCCCCAGTAAAGCGATCCCCCTTCTAAGGGATACTTCAACCCGATCACGCCACTGTCGCCCAGGAAGGTGGCCTCCTGAACGCCGAGCAGCTGCTCCAGGCTGGGCCGAGCGGCAAAGGTGTCGCGCACCAGCGGAAAGAACAGTTCGCAAGCTTCTTCAGCTTCACCGGGTACCCCCTGGCCAAAGGGCATTACATACAATTGCATGGCGTACAGCCGCGTCTCCAGCCCCATATCGCTGCCAAAAACCTTCCAATCAACCTCGGCTTTGCGAGTCAGATTGACAAACAGCGGCATATTGGCCGCGCTGAGCGAGTTAGGTCCCTGGGCATACGCCGTGAGCACGCCGGTTATGTTTTGCTGGATCGTGACTAGCCTGGCTTTGACGGTTGCAACGCTCATCTCACCACCTCACTACTCGGCGATACGGCTCCGCCATTTTGACCACGCGCAGCGGCAGCGCCTTGGAGTAGATCAACATGCCCACATCGGCCACGCCAATCATATCTGCCAACCCTGCCTCTGCTTCGCGGTAAAAACGAGCAGCCAGAACGGTTACGACCTCAACCAGGTCAGCCGGCAGATTGTTGATATCGTCAGCCAAGCCACCCGTGTAGGTGATTTTGACACGCTGCGCCTGGCGGCTGCTCAAACTCTCCCAGGCGGTTACGACCCCTTTGTCGAACTCGACATAGTCCAGCTCCGCCGCTAGCCAACTCTCCCGTGGGGACGTGCGGTAGCTGAACGAACTGACGTCGCTCACATCCGCTTTGCGTGGCCAGCAGACAATACTGCCATCCTGGTTAACTACACCGGTGATAAGTTCATCGGTCACGGTGGCCAGCTCGAAATAGTTATCCGAACCGGTTTTCGCGCCGGTGCAGTACCGGTCGAAAGCGCGACTGGCCGCCGTGGCCAGCCGAGTTAAAAGATCGTCGTCTGTGGCTTTACCGATACGCAGTTCACCTTTGATTAGGTCTACGCTGGTGTAATCCACGTTATTCCTCGGCTTCTGCCTTGATCAGGAGCGCGGCGTCAATTAGATGTGTGTACCAGCAAGGTTGGGGGAGCTTTGGTAGCTCGATGACTCCACCTTTAATAAGATATATCTCATCCCCATGACACAGACTGGTCAGGTTCGTCATAGGGCTTTCCGGATTAATCCTAAAGCGCCTGATATTCGGGTTGACCTTAGGTTCTTCAACCTTAGGTTCTTCAACCTTCTTAGGTTTGCTTGGCATACAAAACTCCTTAAACTCCAAAAACTCTACAAACTCTACAAACTCTGAAAACTCTACCCGTTGGCGACGTTGGTGATGATCCCCATCGATGGCGGGAAGTAGTGCGCCAGCACACCGTCGCAATAAACGCCGGTTTCATACTGTCGTGTGCGCAGCGGCCATTCCATTTGGTAGTAGTCGCGGCGCATTCGCTTCTCGAAGACGTTGGGAATGTTGGCAATCGGGTAAGGCAGTCGTTCGGTGAGAACCTTGATCGTTCCGGCCGGAACATACGGGTGAATTTCGATGGGAACCTGAACACTGCCGCCCATCGCAAACCGGTTCAAGAGTGACTTGATCCGGATCCCACCGTTGACGTCGTTGCCGGTTACAAAGTTGAGCCGAGCCGCAGACGCGGACAGCACTTTGTTGGTGATGTTGTCAGACTCTTGAGAGTTGACGTAGATTTTGCTGGGGCTGAGGCGATACACATCCCACATGTGGCGGAATAGATCGTTCAGCTCGACAATGCCGCCGGTGCCGTCGCTGGTCAGCGTTGTGCCGGTTCCGGGCGTGCCGGTGGCCATATTTTTGATATAGGCATTGCTGCCGGTAGCCCATGCTTGATACAACAGCCCGTCATAGCCCAGGGTGTTTTTACTGTAGTCAGCCGTGATCGCACTGGCAGCTTGACCGGTGCCGGCCAGAGAAGTCAGTTTGACGCTATTAATCGTGGTGATGGCTTCCAGCTTCTCATTGCCGGCAGTACCGACATACCAAGCGTAGGCCACGGCCCCGGCAATAACCGGCGTGCTGGCGCTGATGGCACTATCATCGCCGTTGGAAATGGCACCGGTGCTGGTAGCACTCGATTTGTTGGAGCTGCCGCCGCCGTAATTGAATGATTGGCCATCGACTGTGCTCACTGAGACTTGGCCAACCACGCCACTGGTCAGCGATGAAGCTAGGTAACCATGCAGCGTTAAGGCCACCACGATCACGTTGTAGGTCGCGTCGGCAATCGATCCATCACCATCTTGGACGGTCACCGTCGGGGCGGTGGGGGTTCCCAGAGCCACAGAGCCGTTGGCACCGAGCAGGTTCAGTTCCTCTTCGATCATCACGGCCCAGAGCAAACGCTGAGCGGTTGTGGCCCGCACGTTTTCTAGATTTTGGCCGGCCAGTTCAGCCTCGAAAGTCACGGTGTCTTCCAAGCCCTCGGATTTGTACGAGGCGCTCTTGTCTTCCACCGTGGTGGCCACTGCCCCATTCCGTTTTCCTTCAGGTACGAACGAGCGCAGACTATTGGTGTTGATCGCTGTCACGGCCTTCCAGTTGGTAGCCGTGCCGCCGTTGCCACTGACACGCGGCACCACGTTGCGGATTGGTGTAATGACCGGGATTAAGTTTTTAGCCGGTGCCTGCAAATCATACCAGACCAGGCCAGTCGACTGGGTGATGGCCTTGTTCATGGTTTCTAACTTGTTGATGTCCTGAGCTTGCTGATCTTTGGTGGCTTCCTGAAAAGATTTGATAGCATCATTGGTCAGGTCGCTCAGGTTTGAAATTAAACTGGGCATTGATATCCTCCATGGTTGAATAAAAAAAGGGGCAGCCCGCCCCATGCGGACTGCCCCGGTGTTTCCACTCTGTCAGGCTAATTTATATTTTGGAACGGCCTAAAACCGCTCCCTCAACGGCAAAACTCTACAAACCCTAAAAACTCTAAGAACTCTTCTGGTGAACCTTTTTGATTTGCAGTTCAGTCAACCGCTGGCCAATCACTTCTCTCATCTGCGGATCAGTCGCATCGGCCAGGAGCGATTTTAGTACTGTTTCGGTCTGATCGTGGACCGCGCCAAACGATAACTCGCGCAGCACCGGCCCCGTACCTTGAGGTAATTGCTCGATCCGTTCGAGACGTTCTTCTATCTCGCCGACCGCGCTGGCCACTTTGGCCATATCCCCGACCATCTTCTGTAGATTGCTGCCGACTTTCTCTACTTCACCGCTCATTTTCTCCAGCGACTCGGTGGCCTCATCTTTGGCCTGGAAGCCGTCGAGCGATTTCTTCAGATCCTCGACCTCGGCGGAACGCGCAAAGCCGTCGCCCTCTTCTCTCACTAGGCCAAGTTCCTTGAGCATACCGAGCATAATGTTCTTGACCGTCTCTTCGGTCATTTTTTGCTCTGGCTCTTGCTCCTCTTCAGCGGCCCCTTCTTCGTTATTTTCTTGGTGGCCTTCTTCTTCGCCGTTCATTTTTCGAGTCGTCTCGTCGGCGTCTCCGGCTGTCTCCTCGGCAGCAGCTTCGCCTTTGGCGACCGTCTCTGCTCGTTGTTCTTCTTCCTGGGCCGGCACGTCCTTAGTTTCTTTACCCATCGGAATACCTCCTTCACGTTTAATCAAACTGAACCGCGCCGATGGGTTGGCCGGCCGGTCCACTAATGAAATTTCAATGAGAATATATTTAATGATGCGACGGACGAGCCGCCCATCGATAACTTCCGAAATCTTCTTGAGAGCCTTGCCACCGATAGAGAAGCCTTTGTAAACCCCATCGAGGACTTTTTGCCAGGCGCTGTCATCAACAACCTTGACCCCTATCCACAGCGACTTGGTCTCATCATCGAGGATGATTTCTTGGGCGACACCCACGGCGCTGGCCCCGTGCATCTCGCGGATGTTGGCCCACTCGCGCCACTCTTCAACCGCTGCTTTAGTGGCCACATAGTCGGTGACTTCGTCTTCAGCATCGACAGTTTCATCGCTGGCCAGGCCCCAGACCATCCGCTTTTCTTCGTCAATTTTGGCAATCGGTAAGAATTTAGTCAGTCGACTCATTTCCGGCTGATGACCTCCAATAGCTCGATGACGCCCGCTTCAAAGTTTTTGTAAATCTCCTCCTCATGCTGGTCCAGACTATCATCTAGCGTTACCCAGCCGGTCACTCCATGCCAATAGTTTTGATCATCCTCGTTACCCTGCACTACATTTGAGTAACTAGCCGTGTTTCCGATCACACCCGTCACGGCAGCGTCATCGAATTCGACTTCATGCGTCCACTTCGTTCCCAGACGCTCAGAGGTCAATTTGGCCTGTCCCCGCCGTAGGGCGCGGCCCCCGGCCCGGCTGTTGAATTGCCCGCCGGCGAAAGCGCTGCGGGGGTAATGCCCGCGACCCCGGACGTAGGTGTTAAATGATTTAGCCCGGGTCCGAGACGGTTGGGGCGGATACTCCCTGAGCGTCCCCCGCACTGACAGCAAGCTGTCTTCCATCTTGCCCTTCATAATTGGCTGGGCTTCCTTCGGGATCTCATCGAGACCCTTCAGCAGCTCCTCAAACCCTTTGACTTCAAATGTCTTAGCCAAGGCTGGTCACCTTTCGCCCTAAATAAGGGCCTTCGGATAAAACAATATTGTGTAGGGCGCGACAGCCCTCAACCGATCCCCACGGTGTTTTAATCGGCGTCTGGCAAACGATCTCATCACGGTTGGTTTGCCAGATAACTACCCAGTCGCCGTTGCGTAGCCGTTTGGTCGTCGTCCAGCAGCGGCAGCGCGGATGGCCCGGCGGTAAGAAGACCGCTCGCGGGATACCGGCTGCCTCGTAAACCAGGGCCTCGCCGTTAGCGTAGGCGGCCGTCGTTTCCGTCGTGCCGATCATTAATCCCCGGTCGATGTTATCGCCCACCACCGGCCCTAGCTGCCGTACCAGGTCGTCCATAGTCGCTCCCGGTGTCTCGACCCAATTACCGACCACTTGCCCCACAATTTTACGGTTGGTCTCGGTCAGTAGCTCTGACAGCTTGCCGGCATTCTCTCTGGCCCACCGGGCGGCCGCAGCGTGGGCCAGGCTGTCATCAAACACAATGCCCACGGCCCGCAGCTTCTCTGCGCCGGTTTTAGCCCCGGCGATTGCCGCGTCTTCCATCGATGGCATGAGATACCCTAGCAGCTTCTCTTTTTCCTTCTCCCAAAAATCAGGCGATAGTGTCGTCGGCACGAAGCGCCTCCACTATTCGCTGTTGCAAGCCGCCGAAATATTCCATAATGCGCTCTTGGAAGGCCAGGGCATCCTCACCTTTTACGTTGCCCATCGGATCATCCGTACCTGGACCACTCTTGTCCCACCCTTTGAAAAAACTTTTGAGTCGCCGCTCCCTCCTTCGGAGCGGCAGCGCCAGACGGCAGCATAACCGGGGCGACGTTCGGTACAAGACCCCACGGCGATGAGGCTGATGTTGGCGTGCCAACAGGTCGCGACTCGGGTGGAATACCGATCCGGTCCTGAACGTAGCTCACGTCATAAACCCCCATGCGGGTGTAAATTTCATCGACCTGCGCCTGTTGGTATTGATCGTCCTGCGGATCCAGCCCCACCCAGCGATGCTTCAGGTGCGGTTTCTTCAGCCATTGTTGAATGATGTTGTTGAGTAGTCGAGTGAGATATTGCGTAATCGGCCCCAGCATCGAGCGGTACTGCACGTTTTCCATCGAGGCCGTAAAGCCGGCTCCGCCCAGGCCATCGCCGGGTGTAATCCCAAATTCAGCCGGGCTGTTACCAAATGCCCAGCAGGCCACCTTCATCAACCATTCATCGCGCGGTGTTTGGTTAATATCATCCTTGCGAAATTCATAAACGGGTACCTGCCCGCGGCCCCCCTCAAGCGGGACCCAGTGCATTTTGCGCTGAGCCTCCATGTTGCCGGCCACCATCGCGTCCCAGTACTTCTGCCAGGCGTCCACCATCTCTTGTGTCCACGTCGACGGTGCGCCGACCAACGCTTCCGGCACGTTCCCCTCAGTAAATGAGCCGACGTGGTACGTGTCGCGGCGCAGAGCCAGATTGACGGCCAGAATAATGAACTCAATTGGCGATGTGCCGTATGGTGACGAAGCCGAGGCATTGAATGGTTTGTAAATCAGCCGGTCTCGCGTGAAGTAGCTGGTTGGTAAACCGTGCAGGTTCTGAATGTAGGCCGGCAGGGGTGGGGGCGCGATGCGACCCCGAAAATCAAGCAAGGGCCGAATAGTGTCGCCGGCGACCAGCTCTGCCGCCTGCACCTGGTTGCCCAGCGTGACTTCTGGCCAGACGGTCACGGCATCGATGGTCAGCATTTCCTCAAGGAGGCTATTGAGCCATTGATCGAAATCGTGTTGGCCATCCGGACTATCGAGCCACTCGGTCACCAGATCAATATCGGCGCTGTAGTTGTTTTTGTCCTTCTCATCTTTGGCAATGATCTCCCACTCCAGTGCGCGAATCTCGCGTTTGATCAGCTCGATGTTGAGACGGATCTCCTTGCAGGCCTTGGCCAGATTGCGCAAAACCGGGAAGGGCGTCAAGCCAAAACCGGCCCGGGGAATACTGATCAGGTTGATGCCGGCTTGGTATTCAAACAGGCGCGGCTGCTCTTCAGGCATCTCCGGCAGCACCGGCTGCCCTGGCCCAAATCGCGAATTCAGCGCCGTTGGCTGGGTCCACGGGTTGCCCTGGGCCTCGGTCATGGCCCGGGCTTGTTCGGTTAAGTCTATGGTGTTGCCCTTACTATTTATTGGCATTTGCTAATTGTTTCTTGGCCCACTCGGTCCACCCATCAACAACAGGCGGTGCGTAGGCTAGGTTGGTCGCGTCCATTCCATCTGGACTGCGCTTAATTCGCTTTTTTGTATCATCCTTCGGCTCGACCACCCGCCGCCCCTGGCTGTCCACTTTCCAGGTTGGAGCCATTGCCTGCCGACGTAACTCGAGTCGCACTTCTGGCGGCAGCCGAACCAGGCTTAGCCTGCCCTCGTCAGCTCGCTCGGCGACCGCAAACCATAATTCACTGCGCCGGTTGGGATATCGCTCCGGCTCGATGGCCGCGCTGGCCGCTGATACCGGGATGAATTTGTAGTCTTCTTTCTGATCGACTACACCGCCACCCACGCCATCATCATCCACCTTAACTGCAATCTGTCGCCCTTCTGTGCCGCAGTGCTGCCCCCATTTATCGGCGAGCTGCTTCAGTCGGCCGGCTGTCTCATTGGTTCCCCAGCCGTTGGCTGCCTCGTGATGGAGGCTAACCGGCCCGCGCCGCACGTGGATCTCGGTGAAGTCATCACCAAAGCGAGCCACATCACATCCAATCTCACACGGTTCATCTTCAGGCTCTGGCAGAACCAGCAGTTCGGCCGCTTGCCAAGTTGCATCGCTCCACACGTTATAGGTCGCCTGTGATGGCCACCGACCCAGGAGCCGAGATTCTGCAATTGGCCCGGGCCGTAGATACTGCCCGCTGCCTGGTGGCCACTCGATATCGGTGGCCTTGGGTTTCCCTTCTACGGGCCGACACCACTTGCCGAGTAAATACTCGACCCTGGCCAGCCGTATCGCGGCCGGAAAGGGCGGTGGTTGTCCCTTGAGTTCGGCGACAATGTTCGGATGCTCTAGCACCGACATTGAGACGACGTGCCAGCCGCCTAATGTTTCTTCTACGTAGGCCTGCGAGCTGGTATCGGTCGGGTTGAAGATGGCCAGCCAGGCATGCCCTTCGCCGCTGAACATCGACTCGGCAGTTTCCCAAAAAACCGGCGCGACACCCACCGCCTCATCAAAGACAATAAAGGTGTGCTCGCTGTGGTTTCCCTGAAAACTGTCGCCGTCCCGGGCAGTGAAGCCGTGAGCAAAGTGCTCTGGCGATGACTCTAGCCTGGGCGCTTTTGGCCCCGAAAAGCCGCCGCGCCCGCCCCGCTGCCGGCGCACCTCTTTCCACAGCAGATCCCGTACCTGCCGGTCAGTTGGCGCAGTCGTCAGCGTCAGACCCGGATCGTGAATGTCATACCACCAGTTGACCAGGCCCCCGCCTAAGTGCGTCTTACCTACCTTGTGGCAGGCTTTTACCAACACACGGTAGGGGGGCTGAAGCAGCAGCTCGGCCACCTGTATTTGTTTGTCCCACCAAGTGACGCCTAAAACGTCACTAGAATAGCCTACCGGGTTGGTTCGATACCGCTCACCAATCGATGACTTGGCTTTCTGTCGCCGGCGTTTCTCACGCTCCGCCTCCGCTCGTTGCGAGTATGACATCTAGCGGGTCCTCCCCGGCAGCAATTCGGTCAAGCTGGTCATCGGTCAGTTTTGAAAAGTCAAAATTCAGGTTTTCACGACGCTGGCGACGTCCCCCAGTTTCTTTAGCCAGGTCGTCCAGGATGGCTTGAAACCGCTCGAATAAAGAGCTGTTAAACCTCACCAGGTCAACACGCTCAGCGAATTCTCCGCCCCCAATCTGCTTTACATCAGGCAGCCACACCTTATCGCGGTTGAGACCCTCGATCTCTCCGTTGTCGTTGATGATGAATATTTCCTGGCGTAAAAACCAAGCTAATGCTTTTAGCTCGGTGACACGTTCGTGAGGGAGCGCCAAGCCGGACTTCATAATCGACTGGGTATAGTCGCTCTTCTGCTGCTCAATTTCGGCATCGTAGAGCGCGGCACGTTGCTGCCAGTTGTAGTCAGCCGACCAGCGTTTGAGCGTGGCCAGATGGCGTGTCGGTGGCCGGATTGGGCCAGGTTCGGCGTAGGTTCGGCACAGCTTGGCCAGACTACGCCCCGGCCCGAGCCGTAAGTAGTCGTTACATGCCGTTACGGCCTTTTTGCTTTCGCGAGTTTGTAATTCACCGGCTAATAATTCGACAGTCATCGATCCCTTGAGATTAAAATTCCGATTTCAAACAGTGTGGACTGAACCAAATTCGTTCTTTGAGCCGATTGTTGTTTTTGGCATAACCACGCCCTGCTTTCCAAGCAACGCACTCCCAATCGTCCGGCATTTGATGCTCAGTCTCATAACCACATAAAGCGATGCGTACCTTGGGATTGTTCCCATTAGCGATAGCCCATTCACGTACCTGGTGCGCGACATCCAAATCATCTACCCGGTACAAAGCAGACTGTCGCTCTGCTTTGTCTGAATAAGGCGGGTCAAGCAAAAAACCGGTCACCGTGTTTTTTTCATAAATCTTGGTCACACGTAACCAATCACCGCAAGTGACCCGAACATGACGTAGCCGGTCAGAAAGGCTTTGTAGGTAATCACGGAGATCACCATTGCTGGAGCGATGGATGCCATTACCGAGGCCGGCTATCCGGGGTAGCTTTTTGTTGGGGCGTCTGGGCTTCTCCAGCCAACCGCTCCCAATCCATTGACTAATACCCCACACCCACCAACCGGCGACTTTAGGGTCATAGTAATCCGGGTCATCTTTTAATTTCTCAACCCGGGCCGCTCCATCAGTAACCAGCCATTGGTAGCGAGCCAGTAAATCGACCTCGTTAATAGGCCAATCGGCCCAGTCCGCAACGCTGTCTGGCTTATGCTTTATAGCTCGCCAAAAATTAGTAAGGTACGCATCTTTGTCATTGACGATTTCAATTGTTGGTTCGTGTGGCCTGGCAAGTAATACGGCCAGCGAACCGGCGAAGGGTTCAACGTACGATTTGACGTTGCCCAATCGCGACCAGATTAAACTGGCCGCAAGCGACTTTCCGCCGAAGTAAGGAAATGGTGCTCGAAGTTTTCTGGTTTCTGGTTTCATCGGGTTTCTCCTGGTTCTGGTATTCTGGTTGTAGGTATTCGGTTGTCAGTAGCCGCTCGCGGCCTAGTTTACAATTTATTCTTCTCGGCCATCCTGGCCAGCGATGAATTCATCGTGGTCAGTAGCTCATTTGTCTGCAGCCCATTTGCTCGGACATCATGCATTAGCTCCGATATCTTTCCCAGGACCACACTTTGCTCTTTTAGCCTGTCGTCCAGTTCCTCTTGTATCCAGGCATCTTTTTTCTGGATCAGCTCAACCCACTGCTCTTCACGCCACGCCTTCCGTAGGCTAGAAAACTCCTCTGCCTTGAGTTTGCTTTCAAGTAGTGTGGTCTCAGTCTGCTGGGTATGGTCTTCACGATCAGCTCTACGTTTAGCTCGAAATGAAAAAAGATTGTGTATCGCCTGAGGCAGGAATGCCCCAATCTGTTGGCGAAAAAGGTTGGCCATCAATAAGATGAACAGCAACCATGTCGGCCACTGTGAGAAGTCGATACTTGTAGGCACAGCTATTTCATTTCGTCACGCAAACGAGCAGCCAGCTTGGGAGCCAATTTCATCAGCTCACCCCATAGCTGGGCTGTTAAAGATGCGCACTTCTGGACCTCGGCCCAATATTCTTTAAAAAACTGAATGATGATCACGATGTATTTCATAGAAAATCCTATTTCAATGGTCTCACATACAGCTGGGTGATCGGCGTGCGGTCGGCCTGTTCCAACAGCCGCTCTCGGTCGCCCTCCTCGATTTCGCCTGCCTTGTAGAAGGCTTTTAGGAGTTCATTCGAGACCGTCCGTTTGGTAACGATCACTTTCTCGGCCAACAGTTGGCCCAAGACACTCTCGGCCAGTGTGGTCGATACGCTGATCCGCTCCGACTCGGAAATGAAGACGCGCCCGGCCTCGACCACAACCTCTTTGTAGTTGAGCTTGGACATATCGCTTTTGATATCGCCTTCGAGTTCCTTATACCGCTCGACCGCACTTTGCAGGGCTAGCAGCTCCGATACTTTCTTCTTGAGATCTCTAACGGTCGGCCTGGCCATGCGTTCGTCCTCCGATGCTGATACAGACCTTTTTAACAACCTGATCTGTTTTTGTAAAAATATGGGCTTCCATGGGCGTATCGAGGGCCAGCGTGGTCGGTAACGCCAATGCCCATGCTTTGGTCAAGAAATAGCGAAGCTCCTGCTCCGCATCTTTTTTGTTCAGATTGGTCTCGCCGGTGATAGTGATGGTGAAGGTTGTGCTCATTCCGGCCACCGGTTGACGGCCCGTTCCAGCGCCTCTAAGCGGGCCTCGATGACCTTAAACCGGTCTTGGACAGAAACCACACCTTCACGCTGCAGCTGCAACGTCAACAACACCCCGGTATGATCGGCCAGCATTCCCATCCCGCTAATCGCATCGCTGGAGTATTGCGGCATAAAGGCGAAAACCGTCACGCCACCCGGCTCACCGGCGCGGACAACCGAACCCTGTACCTGATCGATCTGACCACTACCTTGGGTGGGGGCCACAAATGCCCGTGACGTCGGCGGGACCCATCGAAAATCCTGACTTAAATAGAGGGGGTCAGCCGTCGAATAGCTAAACGCTACCGGAATATTGGACATCGGATGCCCGTCCTCATCGATGATCCGAACAGTGATCCGCTGGCCCTGAAAGCCGTTACCGGCAGTCGATTGGATATCGACCAGGTAGAAATGGCCTTTGACCCTCGGGGAGACCTCGCGTTCCAGGCCGGCCCGCCAGTCCCGTTGAAATTCAAACGGCAAAATGCTTAGGGGTTGGTGAATGGTCATGCTAAATCCGATCTACTGCTGAGCGGAGCTTCTCCGCTGAGCAATGTAGGTAAATAGATGTCGTTTCAATCTTGGAATGACCAAGTAAGTTTTTTATGGTTTCCAGATCCACGTTGGCTTCAAGTAAGCTCACGGCAAAAGAGTGTCTGAGGGCATGCGGGTGCAGGTCTTTACGCAGATTGGTCTGCTGTCCGAGTTCTTTGACTAAAGACCTTAGCCGTCTCAGGCTGATGCGTTGCTTTCGTTCGCTCAGAAAAAGCGGCCCGGCAGACCGGTCGCCTAAATGGTTTTTGATGGCCTCGGCTGCCTCGGCGTGCAGCGGCACGAGGCGCTGTTTGCCACGCTTGGCAAATCGGACAAAAACCGTCATCTCCTCAAAATCGACGTCCTCGACATCGAGCATTCGCAGCTCGTTACATCGCAGTCCGGCGAATAGAAATATGCAGAGAATGGCCCGATCCCGGTCAGATAAAGACAGGTTGAGCAGTCGCTTGCGTTCCGGTTCGGTTAGCCAGGTTGGGAGGCGTTTAGGCATCTTTCGCTCTTGTCGTATACAACCATTTTCGGTACAATCGCCTATTTGTCTTACACCTGAGGAGAGCTTAGCTCTGCTCATCCTCGATATGCCGTCTCGCGAGAGAGCAATCGTGACCACGTTTTTGATGGGACACCGATCACGTGAAATGGCGGCCCTCTACGCGTTATACGGCACTACCGACAAGAAGGATGCGATCAACTTGCTTTGGCCAGGCGATTGATTACATGGCCGAAAATACACATTTTCGGCCATATCTAGCTAAAGAGTTAGCTCGCTCATATAGGCCGCGCCCACCGCTTCAACCAGCGCCGTCCCGGCCGCGACCGCCTCGGCTTTTCGGCGAAACGGAGTTGTCACCTCTTCGCACAGCCAGGCCGTAGCGCCGTCCAACCAGATCAGCCGATAATGTGGCTGACCGGTACCCCGGCCAAACTTCTCAAGGCCCAGCGCCAGCCCGTGAGCGGGCCTTGACTCCCCATCTGGCCCAATAACCCGCTTGAGAGCGTCGGTACCATCTTGGCTTGGGGGTGGTGTCGCTGGGTTCATAAAGTTCTCCAAAATCGTCAAACAAACAGTCACCACGCCTAAGGCGTAGTCCATTAGAAAAAAGTCCCCACCGTTACCCCCGGCTTTGCTGCCGGTCATCCCATTTTTTTATTCGAATTGAATTAACTGCCCGGCCAGCGCAATGGCCACCGCGTGCGTAGTATTATTCGCTCCCAACTTCTCACGGGCTTTCTGCAAATGGGCGCGCACCGTGCGTGGCACCACAAACAGCACCTGGCTAATCTCTACATCGGTTAGCCCCCGGGCCGCCAAACTCAACGTCTGGCGCTCGCGGCCAGTCAGTTTTTTAGAAATAAAAAAAGGGCAGCCCACTACTGTGGACTGCCCCGGTATTGCTACTCTGTCAGGCATACGTTATTGATTTTGTGATGTCTTAAATCGAGGTGGGAGAGAATTTCTCCATAAGCATCGGTTGGCCGATCCGCACCGGCTTACCATTGCGAATGACAATCGGTAGATGCACCTCTTCATCATTTTTCAGGCTTTGGGTGTGAGCACACAGCGAGCTAATCTTCGCATCCAGCTCTTCAACCTGTCGCCAGGTCAGTTTCGTTAGTCCCTTAGCGGGCGGTACCGTCTTCATGTAAAAATCCTATCATGGTTTGCCGCCGATTTCTATTGTAAATTTAGGAAAAACAAAAAGCGCGGCCAGTCCCTAAGAACCACTCCGCGCGCGCAACAGAATGAAATTTAAATGTATATGTATGGTAACAAATGTTTGCGTTGGAGTAAAGCGGAGAATAATTGATTTAGATACAACTTTTGTTCAGGTTTCGTTATCTCTCTTGACTGCGCGACGGGGATGTGATAACGTGTTGGTATCAATCTCATATTAGGCCCGACAGAGAAAAAATTTCCGGGGCACGTGCAAATAATGCACGTGCCCCTTTTCGATTCCGGCAATTATTTTTATTTAAGGAGACTACCGTGAAAAAATTCAATTTTCCAATGCGCGATCATCTCGACATCAGAACCGCCCTGACGAAATATGCCAACAAAGAGCGTATCACGCTTTCCGATGCCATCCGGCGCTGCATCCGGATTGGCCTGGAGGCTGTCGGCCATTGGCCGCTGCCTGAAAACAACGGGGATGCCCCCCAGGAATAGCCGTGGTTAACCCACGTGCCCCACCTGGGGTGACTTTTGGGGAAATGAAAAAGAGCACCGGTTCACGACACCGATGCTCTTACCAACAAATAAAATCCGGGGGATTGCCCCCATACGTTAAGGCCAGTGTATCATAAAAGACCGGCTGTGGCAATCCCCCTATAGTATCGTCTATAGGAGGGTCTCATGGACGACTTCGACAAGCTGCTTCTTCTTTTGGCTTTTGTGGCCATGTTCAAAATTGAACTCACCATCAAAAGCCGCGATAAGCTGACTGGTGCCTTTACGCGCCTACTCGACTTCTTGCTGAAGCGGTAAAACTAAGACGGGCCGGCCTCACATAAGGCCGCCCCGTTTTTGGTTAAACCTTTAGCGCTGGACTAGAAGAGGGCAGGGAATGTAGAATTGAGAATGTAGAATTGAGAATGTAGAATGGCGAATTTACCTTGAGGTAAAGGAAGGTGTTTATGGATAAAGAGTTGAGACAAGAGATCCGAGAGGCGCTGACCGTGTTTCGGACGGGCGTGCAGTTTGTAGTAACCCTGTTTGGCTTTTCTATAGGAACCAGCCTGGGGGTAATGGCCGTAACGCTGGCCTCGGTTAGTTGGACCCGAATTGGATTGAACCTAGGGATAATACTGGGCCTAGGACTGGTGGCCGCGGCCGGTGCCTCGTATGGTCTGTTTCGATTGGAGTTACGACAGACCGAGCATCTTCAAGAGCAAGACCGTGAGCACCGCGCTGACCACGCTAATAACGCCACTGACCAGCGCATTTTTTGACGGGGAACCCCAACTTTCTTTCTCCTTGATGAGCCAGCGCTGCCAGGACGGTTTTTGTAACCAGGCGTAATACTCTAGGGCATTCGCTTTCAGCCGGAGGAGTACCGTCGCCGACATAATTATTCTATCGAACTCTTGGGCAGGGTAGTGATGAATGTAGATATACTCATCCTCCGACCAGAGACCGACCAGGGTATCATCGGCCGTGGTGATAGCGTGGTTGATTTGATCTTTAGGGCTGATTTCCCCATTGACGTAAGCAAAAACAACATCGTGCCCTTGCTGCTGCTGGTATTTTACCAGCGCAAACAGCGGATCGCGCTGATTGGATGATAACTCTATTCGCTCCTTCTTTTCAGCCATAAAGGTATAAATTTTCTCTTGAGATCATCGTGAAAATCCTTGGAGGGTTATATGAAAACCATCAGTTTATTACTCAGCCTCGTTGCACTGGTCGGAATGATCCTATGTCTGATCGTTATCCTGCTGTTCTACCCCCAACAGCGAGTAGCGGCGCTGCCGTTGCTGGCCCTGGTTGAGCGGTGGCGGATGAAATCAAAAGAATTACGTGGTAGATCTGACAGGGCTACACAAGATAGTTACAAATGGATCTACTACGGCCAAGCGGCAGCCTTCTCCCTGGCTGCCAAAGAACTAGATGACTGGATTAGAACCGGGTTTGTCTCAATTTGATGGAGATCGTTGTCAAGGCAAGTAACGTAACGCTTGATTTTTAATGATCTCACCTAGTACCGCTTCAGCGATACGGATGGTAAACCCGCCCGTTCGCTCCATTGCCTTCTTGACCTTTTGCCAGTTGTCATCACTCCGGGCTGCGTCCAAGAATTCGTAGCCGTCCCAGGTTAACCGCAATCGACCGTCTCCACCTTCATCAGGTGTAATCAGACCGGCCTCGGTGAGTAGCCTTAAATGAAAATCAACTGTGGCGGCTATAGCTAACTGATCCAATAAGTCTGATTGCTCGAATTGTTCAGTTTCACCATGGGGCGTTTTCTCTAGGATTAGTAAAATATTGCGAATAAGGTCCGGGTCACGTTTCATTCTCTTTGCCGTAGGTAAAATCCAATATGGTAATGGGGGCGCTTACCACTCTCTCTGCTTCCGCCGCCGAGCGCGGTATTTGGAGAGTTTGGGGTGAGGGAGAAGAGCCTTAGTCACGGCCTTCCCTTTCGCGCTTGCGTTTGGCCGCCAGCCTGGGGTGTTGAACTTCTGTGATGACAACGCCGTTTTCATCAAAATAGGGAGCGCCACCTTTGGACAAACTTGTCTTTTGGCGTATGTGGTAAATTTCAGCGCACACGGCCACATCAGCCTCGTCAATAAGTTTGGGGTAGCTCTCTTCGTCAATGATGTCGACGTAGTTATTGCGGTATACCCACTTTTCGATGGCACTGCGGGGAATAGTGTATTTCTTAGCGGCCTTGGACATCGAAATGCCCTGCCCAATGAGATCGCCATATTTTGCCTGTAAGAGCTGCTCTTTGGTTTGGGGTGCTGACATGATACGTACCTCTCCGGAGGGTGTTTTCTCAATTTCGAGTTTAACCCCTGGCGGCAGGGTAGTCAATAGGTTTTGCAAATCGACGGGTGAGAGGGTTTGAGGCATAATAAAAATCCTTGGAGGGTTATATGAAAACCATTGATTGGCGTACAATCGTAGCAAAATTATTTACCAAACACCCCGAAGTAAACGGGGTGGGGTTTACCAAAAGCGACAGCGAATTGGGTGTCTATTCCGACCTTGTGTTCGCCGTTTCGCCTGACTACTCCTTTATCAAGGCGTTGGTCAAGGCGATGAAGGAAGACGGGATTGATGCCTGTTCGTTTGAGATCCCCGGCGGCGAGGTACTGATCATCAACGGGCTGCCGGTGGACGGCCCGGTCGAGGAGGTTCGCGAAAAGAGTCAGGGTACTTCTGCTTCAGTTGTTGATAGGCATCATCCATCTTGCTAAACCGATGTCTTGCAACTGCTGCCCTACTTTTTTCAGTTCCCTTGTCAGCTCAGCATGCTGAGAGCGCATGGCCTCATAGTCTTCCAGTGTATAAGCCATTTCCAACCCTTTCACGGTTCGCCCCCACTGTGTAAGGGGCATCCCTAAAAAAGGCCGACCCCTGGTCGGCCTAAGAGAGGCGACGGCCGGATTCGAACCGGCGCATAAAGGTTTTGCAGACCTCTGCCTTACCACTTGGCTACGTCGCCAAAAAATATAAAATACAATTTACAGCAGCGGTTATTTTACCATATCTTCGATAGAGGTCAAGTCGCTTGTAAAAAAGCAAATACTATGAATATTGTGTATGCTAACAAGATGTCATATATCAAAACTGCGCAGGAGGCGGCCCAGGCATTTACCCATGATCCCCTTTTCATAACGCTCCTGACAAATCTACCGCCTGCTGTGCGAACACAGCGTACCGTTAACTTTTTCATTCCCTACTACCGACTGTGCTGCCGGTTGGGGTTACCGCTTCAGGTGATGGAACGTGATCACATTGTCGGTGGAACGTGCCTGTGGCCTTCCGAAACCATCCCACTTCCACCCCGATTGATGGGTGGTGTCATTCTCGACTGTTTTCTCCGAAACCACTGTCGCTTTACCGGATTGTTTCGTTTTTTGAAGTGGTCCAATTTTATCGAAGCGAAACATCCCGCTACGCCTCATTATTATTTGGATTGCTTGGGGATCGCTCCCGCCTGGCAGCAGAAGGGGTTAGGCTCCGCTATCCTTAATTTTGTCACCCACAAAGCCGATGTGGAACAGGTGGGCTGCTATCTAGAAAGCACTAACCCCCGAAACCTCGCTTTTTACCAACGGTTTGGCTTTCAAATTCTCTCTCAAGAGGATGTTGTCGTGCCCACCTGGTTTTTGTGGAGAGACCCCACCTAGTTTTGAGACAAAGCTTACGCAGTTATAAAGGTGACAGTCACCTGGACGCCCTAAACCGACCAATAAGTGACTGTCACCTGATTTTTGTCATTATCAGGATAGAGGAGAAACCCATGAAACTCGAACAGGTCAGCAACCACTGTTACGCCGTGATTAATGAAAAGAACCGGCTGGGCGATGCCAACTCCGGGCTGATCAACCTGGGCGGCGGCGTGGTCATCGACACCCAATTCGATCTGCCCCATGCCCGGCAGATGATCGAAAAGTTTAGCACCGTCTGGGCGGCCATGCCGGCGCAGGTGATAAATACCCACGAGGACGCCGACCACGTGTTAGGTAACCAGTTATTTACCGGCGCAGAGATCATCGCCCACCAATCCGTTCCAGACCGCATGCAAGAAGTTGCCGACCCGGCCGAGATCAAGCTGCTGCTGTGGGCCATCCGCTTTGCGCCGGTGCGCGGCATCCTCAAATTGGTTTACCCCGGCGTGCTGGCGCTAGGCCGCCAGATGGCCGAAGATTTCAACTTTGACGACATCAAGCTAACCTTGCCCACCACGCTTTTTGAAGACCGCCATCAGTTGAACCTGGACGGCACCGAAGTTCAGCTTATTCATGTGGGGCCGGGCCATCAGATGGGCGATACCCTCATCTATGTACCGGACGAAAAAGTGCTGTTCGCCGGCGATGTCGTCTTTCGGGCCTGCACGCCGATAGGTTGGACCGGCACCTACGACAACTGGTACAAAACCCTCGACCTAATCGCCGAGCTAAACCCGGCTGTGGTCGTGCCGGGCCACGGCCCCATAACCGACGTCAGTGGTGTACGGGAGATGAAATCCTATCTGCAATACGTGCGCGAGCTGGCCAAAACGTTCTTCGACAACGGCTACTCGTCCGTGGAAGCGGCGAGCAAGATCGATATCGGCCCCTACGCCAACTGGTCCGCTCCGGCCCGGCTGTGGCTCAACGTCGAACGCGCCTATCGCGAATTTCGGGGCGAGCCAGCCGACGCTCCGTGGGATCGCAAGAAAGCCTTTACTATCGCCCTCAAAATCGCCAAAGCCCAGGGCTTCCGCCTCGAATTTTAACCGTAAGCACCGTGCGTAAAAGTGCACGCCACAGCAAAAGATTTACCACAGAGTCCGCCAAGAAGGCTCACAATTTGAGTTCAGATAATTAGTAAATAGTATTGGTAAGGGTTATTCAATCTCCAGTCTCCAATTACCAGTTACCAATTACAGATTACCCGACAGAATTGGTAAGTTAATTAATACGCATTCCTTAGTGGTAAACGCTTAGCCTTCGCCTCAGCCTTAGCCTGAGTTAGCTACAGCCATAAAAGCAAAGCCGCCTACTCCCCACCCCTCACATTGAGCGAAAACTGAGACAGTTTTGAGTGCCATCCTCTACACTGAGCACGAAAAAGATACAAATCGTTTCTTACCCAAAGGGAGATGCTCTCATGTTAAAACATATTAGTCATACCACCGGTGTTGAAGACGCCGAAGAAATTTCGTTTAATACCCCGTTCGGCTACATGTTCTCTGAGTTGGCCGGCTCGGATGATTGCAAGCTGCCGGTCGGCTTTCCGACCATCCGGGCGTTGCGTCAGCTGGGGGCCGCGATGGCCGACCCCGGCCAGCCGAACAATCCTCAGGCTGGGCAGTTCGACTCCACCATTCCGGCGGTCTTTACGTACTTAGGCCAATTTATCGATCACGATATTACGGCCCGCACCGACCGCGACGATGGGCTGAATGCCATTGCTGACAAAGACGGCAAGGACCACAAATTTACGCCGCTGGCCCCGGCTGATGTCATCCGAACGCTAAAGAATGGCCGCCGCCCGCAGTATGATTTAGACAGCGTATATGGCGACGGCCCCAACCTGATCGGCAAAAATATTCCGGGTGCCGACACCTCGGCCGGCTGCCTTTACAACGATGATTACACCCTGAAAGTTCAGCGTAACGGCAATGTTGACTTGCCGCGCGAAGGCCGCAAAGCCTTAATTGCCGATATGCGCAACGACGAAAATGTGATGATCAACCAACTACACGCCGCCTTTTTGGTCTTTCACAACCACGTGGCCGCTAACCTGGACATCAGCTTAAGCAACCAGAGCCGCTACATTACCGCCCGGCGGCTGGTGCGCTGGGCCTACCAGTATGTGATTATCAACGATTATCTCAAGCATGTGTGTGATCCCCACGTTGTTAATGACGTGCTCGAAAACGGCCCGCGCTTCTTTGGTCCGCGCGTTAGCGGCGGCCCGCTGGCAATGCCGCTTGAATTTTCGGTAGCTGGTTTTCGCTTCGGCCACTCGATGATCCGCCCCTTCTACCGCCTCAACGAGATGAGCCAGGCCGTTGAAATCAACAAGCTCATCGATGTTTCCCAAGCAGAGCGACGCATCGGGAATGATCTGTTGGTCCTTGGTCCCAAAAACCAATACAAACTCAAGCCGGAATTCTCGGTCGATTGGCAAAACTTTGCTCAGTTCGAACACAACACGCCCCAAAAGGCCCGCCGCATCGACCCTCTACTGGCCCAGGGTTTGCTCAACTTGCCGATTAAAAACGTTATGCCCCCGGCGGTTTTAACCCATCTGGCCCAGCGCAACCTGCTGCGCGGTTACTTGCTCAGTCTCCCCACCGGCCAGGCCGTGGCGGCAGCTATGGGCGTGGTGCCGCTCACCTGGCGCGAACTGACCGCGGGCGAGCCGGAAGCGGTGCACGAAGCCTTTGCCGTGGGTGGTTTCGGCCAGCGCACGCCACTGTGGTACTACATCCTCAAAGAAGCCTCGGTGCAAAAAGACGGGCGCAGCCTGGGTGTGGTCGGCAGCCGCATTGTAGCCGAAACGTTAATTGGGTTGGCGAAAGAAGATCCCATCAGCTACCTCAACAACACTCACAACTCGGCGGTAGCAAAGGATTATTACGGCAACCCGAACGGCATCGACATCGGCAACAACGTCACCATCAAAACCATTGCCGATATCCTGCGTATCTCCACCAATCGGGTTAAAAATGGCTATGCTGCGATTAAGGTTACAGCCTAATAATCTCCTCTGAAAATAGCAGTTAGCAGATAGCTGATAGCCGCTAGCAAAAGATTTTCATTCTCGTTGCTGTTGCGCAGCTTCTGTCGCACTCCCTTGAAAACAGCTTGTGTAGGGCAAACTTAAGTTTGCCCTACGGATGTTTTCATTGTCGCTGTCGTCTCATTTGAGACTGGTGGACTCCCTCGAAATAAAAAAGGTGACCGTCACGACGTGACGGTCACCTTTTTAACTGCGTAAGACTTGACAACGAAGAAACTAAAACAGTGTGTTCCTGGGTATATCTGCCCCGATCACCTACGCTGACCAGGTTCTCGCATCAAAGCGGGAGAGAATTAACTTTAACCGCTGTGCTCCCGTTGGTGGTGGTACTGCCGTTGGTGGTGGTACTGCTGCCGTTAGAAGATGCAACCTCACCGCTATTCGTCTCGGTGCTGTCGACCACCGGCGCACTATTTGCGTCGCTGTCGGTCGGGTTGCTGTCCTCGGCGGCGGTATCGCGACGCTGCTGGCGAACAACATCATAGCCCCATTCTCGCAGGCCGGGAGCCAGCTCAAAGTTGTAATCGCGACCCACAATATGGTGCAGGGCCAACTGTAACTGGTTAAAAAGCGCTTCGATAACGGTGCTAAGTTCCACCTGACTCTGCATGCGTTTTGCTTGACCCGAATCACGAGCTGCTTTGTTTTTTCGCAGCGCATCATGCAGCGTAATAACATCCTCTAATGGCGGCAGCGTAAATTGCTCTTCGGGCGGGCGGCTTTGCTCTTTTTTGATGTACGCAGCCAGAACGTCAAGCCGCTCATTACGACCATACGGTTTTTGGATATTGCCTGTCTTTTGCCGTACAGCAAAACCCCACTCTTTAGCAACCTCTAAGTTGCGTAAGAAAGCCGCATTCAAGGTGGCGATAATTTGGTTGATGGTATTATTCAATTGTTCGTCTAAGCGTTTAATGGCTTCCGAAGCACTGGTGCGCTGGTTTTCACTACTGCTGTTCATAGTATCCAGTGACCGGGCTTGGACCAACAGTTGTTTGATTGTGTTGGTGTACGGCGTACGCTGCTCCACCGGCAGCGACTCTTCATGGACTACAAAGGTATCGCCTTGAGCCATAACTTTAGAGTTTTGGTGCTTGGAAGGGGAACGAAGTTTATGGGCTTGCGTTTCAAATCGAAGTGTTGGCATACAAAATTCTCCTTTACAGATACAAGGTTTGATAAAGTGTGTGAAAAATGAGGTAAAGCTATGGGGTTACAAACAGATGCAGAAAGCAAGACAACGTTGAATTGAGGAGATAACTTCCAGATACAACTATGGGATATCGTGTTAAAGAACTATAAACCTATAAACTTATAAACAAGTATATTCGATCTTTTTATAAAATGCACGTCGCCATTTAAAATTTGTTAGAAAAATTAGCGTTGCCACTTCCAAACCATGGAGTAGGGAGTAAGGGGGCAATCTATTTTCTGCCGGAAACCCCTTGCCGCATGCTGCAACACCCTTTTCAACTGCCGGAAGGGGCATGTTTCATGCTGCAACACCCTTTTCAACTGCCGGAAGGGGCATGTTTCATGCTGCAAGTCCTTTTTAGCTGCCGGAAGGGACATGTTTCATGCGGCAAGCCCTTTTTAACTGCCGGAAGGGACATGTTTCA
>JAGRBY010000200.1 GCA_020433835.1 Anaerolineae bacterium
GCATCATCCAGACCGGCTTCCCGTAATAAAGCTGTCCAGGTCGATTTATCCAGCACTCGCCCCTGAATAAAATAGTGAGCCTGCCCTAATAGATCAAGCACCAATCGCTGTTGCTCGCGTAACTGCTGTATCTCTTGATTCAAAGCGATGAGCCTGGCCTCCAACGCTTGGGTGAGGTGGTCGGCATCATCGGCCCAGAGCAGTTCCCCAATGCGTTCCAACGATAAGCCCGCCGCCCGATACGTCCGAATTCGCTCCAGTCGAGCCAGATCGGCCTCGCTGTAAAGCCGATACCCGGCTGAACTCTTAGCGCTAGGGGCTAAAAGTCCGATGCGGTCGTAATAAAGCAGCGTGCTGCGTGAGAGTTGGGCCAGTTCGCCTATCTGTCCAATGGTGTACATACAGTTGCCTCCAGAGGGTGGCGGTCAGGCTCAAGAAAGCGCGTTCGGGCCTCATCGCTAAATAATCGCTCAGGGCTGTAATAATAAAGGAGCACCTCTTTGGCTTGGTCGACCAAATCGGGGTTCAGCACGAGGAAACGTTGCCAATCGGTTACCGGTTGTTGAACCAGACGCAGTCCAATCACGCGCATTAAGGCTTCGGTGATGGTCTGGTGATATTTATCGTGTGCGCCGAGATGTTCGGCAAAGGCGCGAATACTTCGCCCCACGCGCTCGACTGCCGGATCAAGGCCGTCTTGCACAATGCAAAGAAAGGCTAACCGCAAATGGGCTTTATGATCGAAGGTAGCGGGGGTAAGCTTCAAGGTCTCAAAATTGGCTAAGAATTGTTTGTCGTTTTGGGTAAGCATATTTCTCTCCAATGAATGTGTTATCATATGTTGTCATTGGAGCCATTATAAACCCTACACTTATAGTCAGGTCAAGCCTTATTTAATGCAGAACTTACGCAAAAGACAAGTGACAGTCACTTGGACACCTAAATCAACCTGTTCGGGCTAATCCAATGCTGATTTACGGCCAATAAGTGACTGTCACCTTTATAAAACTTTAGCCACAACCACGGTGACATCGTCGTGCAAAGGATGGCCGCCGGCCCAATCTTTACCAAGCTGCTTGATGTGTTCCAAAATAATGTTAGCACTGGCCTCTGACGGATCTAACTGCTGGAGAGCCTGATACAAGCGGTTAAATCCCAAAAATTGGCCAAAGGCGTTAAACTGCTCAACCACGCCGTCTGACATTAAGATAATGACGTCGCCCGGCCCAAGTTCAAACGAGGTGACTTGATAAACGGCTTCAGGAGTAATACCAAGCGGCAGCCCTGAAATAAGCACTTCTGTTAGGGAGGCCGCCGGCCTCAAAATGTAAATGGGCGGAATGCCGCCACCACTAACTGTAACAGCAAGGCCACCATCCGGCTTTTCCTGCAATTCAAGCAACAAGAGCGCCATATTGAGTTGTTTGCCCAGACCTAATTTACAAAGAATCACGTTGAGTTCTTCTAACAGCGACTTAATATCGTGACTTCTATGTGCTAAAAGCAGGGCTTTCGTCATCGAGACCATCAAGGCTGAACTGACGCCGTGCCCGGTGGCGTCGCCCAAAACTAAAAGTTGTTTGTCACCAACGCGCGTGAAAAAATCATAGTAATCGCCGCCAACCTCTGAGGCGGTTTCTTGCCAGGCTACAATATCAAGGTAGGGGAGCGAAGGGGTCGCCAGCGGCAACATCGAGCGTTGAATTTGTCGGGCGCTTTCCAATTCTGCGGATTTACGTTTGTTCTCCGTATCAAGCTGCGCCAGGGTGGCGGCTTGCTGGTCGCGCAGCCGTTTCTTTTCGAGACAAGCACCGATGCGGGCTTTGAGTAAGATAGGATCAAACGTTTTTGGTAAATAGTCCTCTGCACCCAATTCAATGGCCTTAATAATGCTTAAGAGTTCTTCTTGGGCCGAAATGACAATTACGGGAATGTCTCTTAGCTCGCTGCGGCTTTTCATTTCGGCCAGTACTTGGTACCCATCAATTTCGGGCATGATAATATCTAACAAAACCAAATCGACCGGTTGATTTTGCAGGATGTCGAGGGCGATCCGACCATTTTCAGCCAGAATAGGAGTATGTCCCAGCCTTTTGACCGCCATCGAGATTTTTAGACGATTCGTTTTATGATCATCGACAACCAAGATACGGCCTGGATTGGCAGTCATCTAAATAGATCCTTTCATACTTCGGCGCGAACTGAAACCAAGGCCACTTTCACGTCTTCACACCACGTTCAGCCTGTTGTACTTCTAGGGCGGTGCCGGATGTTTACCATTCCGACATGGCCTTGACTGTCATAGCAATTATATAAGGGTCTGCTTCACTATGCCAACGGCGACGTATGGTGCGCTTAACCTCCAAACCATCTGGTCCAGACATTTGTATATCAATCAGCATAGCATCGTAGGATTGCGAGAGGGCTTTTATCAATTCAATTTTACGCAATGAGGAGAAAAACAATGACGAACTATTTTGTTCAGGGCAACTATACATCAGAAGGTGTCAAAAAGGCTCATAAAAGAAGGGGGGCCAATCGAGCCGAGTCCGCTAGCCCGCTTTTTACGGCGGCCGAGGCGAGATCATCCTACGCACCCGCCAA
The DNA here is from genome assembly GCA_020433835.1 of Anaerolineae bacterium. Next base: position 2,605 of record JAGRBY010000200.1, read on the forward strand.
GAAGACTCGTGGGTGGTCGTAGAAATCGAAGATACCGGCCTCGGAATTCCTGAAGAGATTCAGCTAAAAATCTTTGATCCTTTTTTTACCTCTTGCTGGGCGGGAAGAATGTTTGCTTTGCTATCGAAATTAGACATATGCCGATTAGAGTGGTGACTTGTGGGATTAGTAATTGAAAACGGGGTCACCTTGCAGTATAATCAGGTGCCAATTTATGGTCGGACTTCCAGCACCGGAGTTGGGGGCCGTGAATAGATCGATACAATCAAAAATAATTGGAGGCGAACCTATGGAACACTCTATTCTGCAAAGCACCGTTGCCGGCAGTCTGCCCAAACCGGCCTGGCTGGCGAAGCCGGTTAAACTCTGGGCACCCTGGGCGCTAGAAGGCGAGGCCCTGGCCGAGGCCAAGCGCGATGCGGTTCGATTAGTCCTCCGTGATCAGGAGCAAGCCGGTATTGATATTGTCAGTGACGGCGAGCAAACCCGCCAGCACTTTGTCACCACTTTTATCGAGCACCTTGATGGCGTGGACTTCGAGCGCCGCGAAACCGTTCGCATTCGCAGCCGGTATGATGCCCAGGTGCCGGTGGTAACCGGGCCGGTCTCCCGTAAACAGCCGGTCTACGTTGAGGACGCCCGCTTTTTACGCAGCGAAACCACCCACCCCATCAAGTACACCTTGCCCGGCCCCATGACCATGGTAGACACCCTCTACGACGATCATTACCGCAGCCGGGAAAAGCTGGCCTGGGAATTCGCCAAGATTTTGAACGAAGAAGCCCGCGAGTTAGCCGCCGCCGGAGTGGACGTGATCCAGTTCGACGAACCGGCCTTCAACGTCTATTTTGATGAGGTGCGCGACTGGGGCATCAAGACACTAGAGCGGGCAGCCGCAGGTCTATCGTGTAAAACAGCGGTTCACATCTGCTATGGCTACGGCATCAAAGCCAACAACGATTGGAAAAAGACGCTTGGCTCCGAATGGCGGCAGTACGAAGAATTTTTCCCCCTCCTCCAAGCCTCCACTATCGATCAGGTGTCGCTGGAGTGCCACAACTCACACGTACCTATCGAATTGATCGGGCTACTGCAGGGCAAAGATGTCTTGGCCGGAGCCATTGATGTGGCCACCGACCAGATCGAAACGCCGGAAGAAGTGGCGGCCACCATCCGGCAAGCCCTCAATTATGTGGCCCCGGAAAAGCTCTACCCCTGCACTAACTGCGGCATGGTTCCTCTTAGCCGCGCGGCAGCCGTTGGCAAGTTGAAAGCGCTGGCCGCCGGTACGGCCATTGTCAGGCAAGAGTTGGGCAGTTCTTGAGGAATAAGCCAAATTGACCACTTCGAATCGAGAATTAATAAACAACATAGGTCTGAGCCAAGACCTGATCGGCAAAGCTGTGGTCGCCGCTAATGGTGACGAGCGATTCCGCGTTTCCTCAGGGCCATAACCCCATTACCTGCCGCATAATGGCTAACTCGCCGGTGTGGTAGGCGTTGTGACTGGCGATGATGTTGATTTCTCGCAGGATATTGTGCTGGTGTTCGCCGCTGTTGGGCAAGGGCGCGAAGAGATCAACCGCCGGATCGTTGATGATCGCCACCAGCTTTTGCCGGTCGGTGTAGAACTGCTCGATGGTCTGCTGCCAGCCGGATAGATCCGTCTCAGCCGATGGGGCCGGCCAGAGATCATCGGGAAAATTGGGCCAGCGGTAGGTGTCGGATTGGATGTAATCGAGGATGTCTTTCTGGCAGATACGGATATGCTCAAGCAGGTGCCAAAAGGTGTAATCGGCGTTCGGCAGCCGGGTGTTGATTTGATCGGCAGGAAAATCGGCAACCGCATCCTCGAAGTCCATATGCGCCTGCCGGATGGTGAGCATGCGCACCAGTTGGTTTCTTACTTCTGCATCGTTGTTCATAGAGTCAATCCTTTATCTCCGTTGTTTCAACCCGACCTGCGGATAAAGCCGCTCGCAGCCGCCGGTTGACCGGCACGTTGTTTAGAAACGATGTACGCATTTCAGGGTCGTCAATTCCGGCGGCGGTACGTTTTAATACGTCTGCCGCCATGCGTAACGCGGCTTTGGCCCGATCATCGTTACAAGCGTGAAAGACGACATAGCACTCATACATCGTATTGATTGGAAAGGGGAGTCCTTCCCCGGCGGTCGCCTCGATAGCCTGCCAGATTTTGTCGGCCAAAGCCAGAGCCTCGTCGTGCCGACCCTGGGTTAGATAGACGACCGCCTGTTTGCACTGCGAGGTTAAATGCAAATGGGGCGTGTCGCTGTTGAGGGCAATTGCTTCATCAAACGTAATTTCTGCCTCGGTAAGGTGCCCGCTTCGCAATTGGAAATCGCCCCAATAGAGCAATGAATATCTTAAGCTAAAGTTCACTTTCAATTCTTTTTGGACGGCAATGGCGGCTCGATACTGTTTTTCGGCGGCTTCAGTTTGACCAAGCTTATCCAGAATAAAGGCATACAGCGAAAGCGTGTTGGCCTCGTTCATTTTACGGCTTTGCTGATGAGAAATCTCGATGCTTTTTAGGGTGTGCTCTTTGGCCTGTTCATAAGCGCCCAACAGCACGTAGGTTTCAGCCAGATTGTTGTGCGCATCACCTAACTTGGCCCGGTTATTGACTTGCGTGTACAAATGCAACGCCCGACGATCACAGACCAGGGCCGGCCCAATATTGTAGGCTTCGGCGTAGGCCGGTGCCAGGCGGCTGTAGACCAGGGCCTGGCCGGGCAAATGTCCCAACGACTCAAATATAGCCAGGGCTTTTTCCAAAACCGCCACGGCTTTATCAAACTGACCATCGTAAAGATAGTTGCGACCCAACTCACAGTACAACCGGGCTTCAAACTCCGGGTCGTTTATGTCTTTAGCCAGCGCAAAGGCTTGGTCTAAATAATTACGCGCCTGTTTCAAGTTGGACACCTGGTCTAATGAACTCATACTCCAAATAAGATAGGTTTCCGCTTCAAGAAGAGACCAGGCCGGATGTGGGTGCGTTAAGGCCATGATACGTTTGATATAGGGCATTATTTCATCAAGTGTGTTGATCGAGTCGAGTAACGTCAGTTGTTTGACCAGCAGAAAGGGCAGAACATCAGACTTAGACTCGGTTTGAAGGTGCGGCATATTGACAGCCATTTGCAGTAATTGCGCTCCCTCAAACCCCAACCCTTCGTGGGCAAAGAAGGCCACCAAACCGGCTGCACTTTGCCGCAGTTGCTCCACTGCCGACGTTTCTACGGCCCAGCGCCAACCCTGGCGGATATTATCGATCTCCAAGCGCAAGGCGGCACCGCTTTGGGCGGCTGCTTCTCCGGTTAGCAGTTTGGCTTTCTCTTGAAGCAACGTGAGAAAATAGTGGCTGTGCCGGGTTCGCACCTGTTCCACGTCGGCCGGCTGCGTCTCAAGCTTGCGCAAAGCCAATTGGCGCAGGAGTTCGTGCGCCATATAACGGCCATCACCGCTACCCCGCAGCAGCGACTTGTATCGCAGCCGGGTCAGCACCAGTGGCGAGGCTCCGGTTACACTTTGCGCCGCGGCCAAGGTGAAACCACCGCGAAAGATGGCCAATTGGGACAAAACCGCTTGTTCGGCAGCCGTCAGCAGTCCCCAGGAGTGTTCGAATACAGTCGCGATATTGCGATGCCGGGGCGAGATATCGCGCAAGTCGGTTTCTAAAAGATCAAAATCTTTTTCCAAAAAGGCGGCAATCTGGGCCACGGAAACGTCTCGCACCCAGGTGGCCGCCAGTTCAAGCCCTAACGGCAGGCCTTCCACCAGCCGGCAGATATGAACGACATGGCTTAGCGTATCTTTAGACAAGCCAAACGTTTTATGAATACGATGGGCCCGGTCGACAAAAAGGCGAACGGCCGCATAACGCGCCGCGTCCGGCTTGCCTGCCTGATCAGGATAAGGCAGACCGCGCAATTGAAACAAATCTTCTCCCTGAGCATTCAGGCGTTCGCGCGAGGTGATCAACAACACAAGCTCCGGCACAGACTCGATCATGGCGATCAGCAACTCGGCCCCGCCTTCAATCACATGCTCCAAGTTATCTATCACCAACAAAAGCTGCCGGTCGCGCAAGATGGTGATAATTTCAGACTGGGGCGACTCTGAACCCCTAAAGGTGATGTCCAGCGCTTCGGCAATGGCCGCCGGAATTTCGGCACCGGTTTGAACCCCATCCAGCGGTACAAAGAAAACGCCATCACGAAAGGCATCGCGTTTAGCGCGGGCAGCTTGAAGAGCCAACCGCGTCTTGCCAATACCACCTGGCCCTACCAGCGAGATCAGCCGGTAGTGTCGCTCGGCCAAGCGTTGGCTAAGCTGTTCAAGCTCCGCTTCCCGGCCAATGAAGGGCGTGGTGTTCTCCGGCAGTGTATAAGCGCGAGTAGGTGATAGCGGCCGGGGCAATGGTACATCCTCAGAGACGGCAGTGAGCGTCCCCGCCTGAATTTCTTCATAGAGCAGCAGCGTTTCAGCTTCCGGTTCGACGCCCAGTTCATCGCGCAAAACCGCAACGCAGGTTTGAAACTGCGTAAGTGCGGCGCTGCGCTGGCCTTGCGCTGCTAAGATCCGCATCAATTGACGATGAGCACGCTCATGGAGGGAGTCCATCGCCAATTGGCGGCGCGTATAATGCTCGGCCTCGGTCAAGTCACCGTTGCTTTCGGCGGCCTGGGCTAATCGCTCTAACTGTTTGAGCATCTGCATATGCAGCCGCTCGCGCCATATAAAAAGCCACTCTTCAAAAGTTAGACAATCGTCCAGAAAAAACCCGCTCAAAAATGCATCGTGATATAACGACACGGCTTGTCTGAGGTTCGTCAGACAGTCCTGGCAATCAGCGAGATGCGTGTGTTTATGCTTTTCGGTCTGTTGGGTTAAATGGAGAAAGTGGCTCACATCAAGCCAGCATTGGTTGGTGGGGTTAAAGGCTACGGTTTGGCGGCTAATATCTAAGAGATCACTGTCACCAAGATGGCGCTTCAGCCGTGACAGGGCCACCCGCAAGTTGTTGCGAGCCTGATCGAGCGGCATATCGGGCCAAAAAAGGCCGATGAGGGTATCGCGGCTGTGGGGCTGGTTTGCTTCTACAGCCAAATAAGCCAGCAAGCCTTGCTCTTTGCGGCGCGGCTCGGTAGCGGTGGGGTTGGCCCGGCAATACATCAACCACGGGCCAAGCAAGGATATTTCTACAACAGCGTCAGAACGATCCATGAGCTTTACGTTTACTGAAGTTGGCATTTGACGTCTAAATCCGGAGCGTAGGCCGTAAACCGTAGGCAATAAGCAGGGTGGTCAGTTTGAATTTATCGCCTACGCCTTGTGCCTGACTTCCCACACAGCAACCCGGATTTGTGTTCTTACACGAGGTCGGCCAACCGAGTATAGCACAATCTGACGAGATTTCAACCTCTGAATTGGGGGACGGATGCGGTTCTGTTATGGGGCGAGAGAGAAACACTGAAGCACTGAGGAAAATGAGAACACTGATCTTCTCCAGGTGAGGATCACAACAATCCAAGGTCAAAAGAAGGCTATGATGGCCCGACGGAATTCAGTGTTCTCATCAATTTCAGTGCTTCAGTGTTTCAAAAAGCGTCGGTAATGAACGGGTAATGGTCACCTGCTACAATGATAACCATTAGCAATTGGCTCTAAACACACAAACAGGACTTACGCAAAAATCAGGTGACAGTCACTTATTGTTAATAAATCAGCATGGGATTAACCCAAGCAGGTCAACTTAGAGCGCCCAAGTGACTGTCACCTTTAGAACTGCGCAAGTCCTGACAAAGCGAAAACACAATGGCAGATAAAACAGGTCTTTATAAATCTTTCCTGATCCGCATCTGGAGCGATAAAGTTGGATCGAAGCGGCGGGTAATGGTTGCTCCCGTCGATGGGGCCGGCCAGCATTATTACTTTGCCAATTTAGATGACCTGATGATCTTTCTGCTGCAAGAAATGGAAGCGCCAACGAAAGGAGGTATGCATAATCAAGCAACGTGAAGGCTAACATCAATACTTAAACCGAACATTCTAAATTAAACAAAAAACGATTAAAGGAGAACAATGATGTTATTTGTGACACAACTTGAAGTTAAAGGCACCAGCACCCCGGCGGAACGCATCGCGCGGCGAGCAGAGTGGCATTATCCGGCCGGCGTCAAGGTCATTGCCGAATACTGGCTGCAAACGGATGGATATTCTGTCTTTTCGATCATAGAAACCGATAACAACACCGACATCTTTGCTATCACGTCTCAATGGGGCGATGTTTTTAACGTCAAAGTTTCACCGGCAATAACGGCGGAGCAAGGGCTTCAGTTGGCTCAAAAAATGATGCAGGGCTAAACCCTGGCCGGGTCGTTAACAGCTATGGCCCAAAAATTAAACCTCTATACTAAAAACAGAATGAAACCAGCACTTTTGGCATCATGCCCGAACGGTTTTATCGGGCATCCATAGGTCGTGTGGAATAGATGCCCGCTTAAAACGTGCGGGCATGACGTGATGAAAAGTGTTGGTTTCAAACTAATTTCGGTATAGTTGATCGATCATAAAACAGACAAAAGGGGATAAACGATGGCAAAGCATTATATCCTTGTACGGCATAAAATCACAGACTATGCTCAATGGAAGCCCAGTTTCGATGAGCATGGGAGCGTCCGAAAAGAGGCCTCTTCTAAAGGCGGATATATTCTGCGCAACGTTGATGACCCTAATGAGGTGATGATACTTTTAGAGGTAGAAGATTTGATGAAAGTGCGCCAATTGCTTCAATCTGAAGATTTAAAGGAGGCCATGCAGCGATCTGGGGTTGTTGAGCAGCCTGACGTTTACATCCTTGAGGAAGCCGACCAACCCCCAGCGTAATTCCGAATCGCGGGAGAGAAAGCAGCAATAGAAATGTTGCCAACGATCCGAACGGTAACCATCACCAAAGGTCTATGTAATAAATACAATAAGGAGAGAAATTATGGATAACTTAGAAATAGCTAAACAAGCGTATCAAGACTTTGCCGAAGGCAATATTGAAGGCGTGGTGGCGATTATGCACCCGGAGGTTGAATGGCATGTTAGCCCCGGATTTCCGTACGTATCAGGCGATGGGGTGGTTGTTGGGCCGCAGGCGGTGGTGCAGAACGTCTTCGCTCCGATATCTGAATATTACGACGGATTTACCATCGACGTTCAGGAATTTTTCGGCAGTGGTGATAAGGTGGTTATGGTTGGCTACCTCACCGGGGTTTGGAAGGAGACGGGCAAGCGCTTCAAGGCCAATGTGGTCCACGTGACAACGCTCAAAGACGGCAAGATGACCCATTTCTTTGAGGCGGCTGATACGGGCGAGATAGTTGGCTCGGCTTAGGATTGAGCGTCCAATAACTTCTGCATCTTTTAGAACATCCTATTGCTTGGTGCGTAACGTCCAAAGCGAAAATGGTACGGATTACGCACTACTAAAGTCGAGCAAAATTATTTTATGCACTTCTTTAAGAGAGAGAGAGACACGTTGTTTATTCAACTAAGCAAAAACGTAGCCTTTGCAATGCGTTCCACGGGAGCATCAGCCGGAGAGCGACAGCTAGAGCGAGCGACGATCTATAGCGGAGATATCCGCCGACCGTGGCGATCGGTTTATGGTTTTTCGATGACTGCGGCGCGGCTGGCTATGGGGGAAGAAATGGTATTATCCTGCCGCGAGGATGAAATCTTTGATTATTTAACACAGCTCAATGCATTATTGAAATCGCCGGAATGTCTCAATCGGGCTTGCAATGCGCTAGCCAGTTTGGCACAGAACACGCAGCAAAAGTTCGAACGACTGATTCGCCTTCGTGATGAACCCCTTAGCGACAGCGAAATCCCAGACTTGATAACCGAGGTCGAGAACATTCTAGCTGACTCGACAGAGCACACCTTGGCCGAAAGGCTGGCTTGTATCCTCAGACCCGATAATGCCACCCAGGAAATTATAGGTGTCGGCAAAATGTTGGCCCGTTTGCGCCGAGGTGTAGGATGTCTCGAACAAATGAAAGTGTGTGGATTTCAAGTCATGATCCTCGACCAACAGCGCCAGTTGAAACGCCCCAGTTCGAATATAACAAAACCTATCGCAAGTCAGGCTGAGCCTGCTGGCCCGGCCCAATATCATCAAACGTTGTGGAATTATCGCATTGCAAGATACGCTGTCGATCAACCAGCCCGTTAAGTGTCTGTTACCTTATTAAACCGTGGAAACGGGAGATGATGAAAATCGACAAAATAATCGACAGAACCTTCGGCGGTACCACACCATTAAATCGTGGAGAGTGGGAAAGAACCCAGAGTTTTTAGCGTTAAAAAGAAACGTCTTTTGCCCCACAAGGGTATCAATGAGACATCAAAACCCTGGTTTCTCAAAAAGTGCAAACTTAGTCACCATAGGTTATATACGAGAAGTTTCTAAAGTATACCGAAATTAGTTTGAAACCAACACTTTTCATCACGTCATGCCCGCATGGTT
>JAGRBY010000201.1 GCA_020433835.1 Anaerolineae bacterium
TTGTCAAAGGAAATTTGTCCTAATTTAGCGTCAGGTGGAATGACCCTATTGTCCTAACATCCGGTTTGACACCCCCATCGACCTGAATTACACTGGCGGCATGAACCAACATCGCTTGTTGCTGTTTTTTATGGTTGTTGCACTGTTGGTGTTTGCAGCGGCTTGCACACCGCCCACGCCGCCGCCTTCACCCACCCCGTGGCCGTCCGATACGCCCACGCCGTCCGATACCGGAACACCGGCGGCACAAGCCACCACGCACTCAGTAGCAACCCGAACGCCCACAGCATCGCCCACACCCGACGCCGTAACCATTACGGTTTGGCACGATCTTCCTGAGACGCAGGCTGAACAACTGGCTGAGGATGCCGCGGCCTTCCAAGAAGCATTTCCATCCTTTCACGTAGAGTTGCACCCTTACGACAGCCCCGAAAATTTCGTTACGTCGCTCTCGGCTGATGAAGTGACGTTCGATGTTGTTTTGGCCGCGCCTCCGCTGCTAAGCAACCTGGTCGCCACCGACAAAATTACCGCTATAAACGACTTTTTTCCACCCAGCTTTCTCGATGCCTTTGCCGCCATCACCCTAACCGGCGGTAGTCGCGACGAGCAGGTGTGGGGATTGCCCGATACAACCGGTTTTCATCTGCTGCTTTTCTACAACCGCGATCGGGTTGATACGCCGCCTCAAACGATGGATGACTTAATTGACGTGGTCAAAACGTTGGGCGGCGGCTCGCAGCACGGTTTAGCCCTCAATAGCTACGATCCGCTGTGGCTGCTGCCCTGGCTGGCTGCGGCCGATGGCTGGCCGGTTGATGAAGAGGGCCGATTTAGTCTCGACCCTACGGCCACAGAAAACGCACTCGATCTGTATCTAAGCTGGCACGATGCGGATGATGGCGTAGCGGCGGTCCAGACGTATGAGACTATGCGCCAGTCGTTTCTCAACGGTGAGGCCGTGTTTATGATCGACGGCGAGTGGGCCATCCGAGAATTAAGCGTTGTACCGGATATCGATTGGGGCATTGCCCGTTTACCGGCCGTCGATTTGCCGGAGGAAGAGAGCCAACCGGCTGCTCCGTTGATATTGGGGCGCTATTGGGCGATGAGTTCAACCCTCAGTGGTGATCGAACGCTGGCCGCCACTACCTTTTTGGAGTTTATAACCGATCCGAAGCGCCAACTGGAGCTAACTTCACAGTTTGGCCTACTACCCACCCGCCGCGATGCGCTCGAAGATCCCCAAATTGTCAACGACTCGATCCAGCGGGTCAACGCCGCGCAGATGCAGGCCGGACGCCCGGTGCCGCTGGGTGTAAATATCAACGCACTGTTGGATGCTATGCGTAATCCGCTGCAAGCCGCGCTAGAAGGCGAGATGACTGCGCAAGAAGCGGTGGAGGCGATGCAGAAAGCTGTAGAGGCATTAAACGATTGAGGCAAAGAGCGTTTGAAGCACTGATGCACTGAATTTTTATGAATTCACTGAAAAATACGTATATGTCACCATCGGTAGCTCTGCATAAAATCGTGGTGAAGAAAAGTTAGACAGAATTAACACGATTTACCGAATGATGACAGATAAAATCGTGACAATCCTGTCAATTCTGTCGATTGTTTTGTCCATCTTCCATTATCTCCGTTTCCACGGTTTAATGTTATGCTACCTTACCATCAGTGTTGCAGTACTTCACCCGTTATGGTCCAGATTTGGTCAAAATCGCTGGTGTCCGTTAGCAAGACCTTACAACAAGGGTTGCTTATACCGCTGCACTGTCACTCTACTCCTTTTGCCAACGGAATAACATGTTCAGCCAAGTTCTCAAAACCGTCATCGGTGGCTCGATAAACTACAATCTGGACGGCGTCCGGTTCGACACCGTCGGGCAGGGCAAGGGCGTAAACATCGCGCACGATAATTCCGGTGATCCAATGGCTGGTGGGATACATACCCCACACCGGCTGATGATCTTGAATGAGCGCCTCTTCGCCGACCATAACCACCTGACCGCCCACTAGCGGGCGCACAGAGATGGTATAGTCGTAGTCCAGCGCGGTTGAAGTTTGCCAGTAGAGTGCTATCTGCCACAACGGCCCAGCAACGCGCTCCCAGCCGGACAGACGCAGTGCCTCACCAAAGGGGCGATCAAGGGGCTGCGCGGTGGGTGGTAGTTGGCGCGGTGGGGTGTCAGGTAGTGCGATTAGCTCCAAACCGGCGGCTTGCGGCGTCATCGCATCGAGCTGAACAGCGTCGGGGACAATAGCGACAGCCCGACGGGTGATGTAGCGGTTGAAGCCGATGTCGATAGCGGCAGTGGCAGGCTTCAATTGGCCGGGATCGGTTATGATCATGGGGGGGGCAACAGCCCACACCTTGTCGAGATACTCCAACGCAACTTTTTCCTCAAAGCTGCCGGAGATGAGCGCTGGAGGCACGGGCTTGTCAGCCAAAATTGCCCAACCGGGATCGAGACCGGTGTCGGCGGCAAGGTTGCGCTGGTTGGCTCGCGACACGTTGGTGGCAAAACGATAGAGAAGCAGCACAGACAAAAGAATTATGAGGGATGAATTATGAATTATGAAAGAGGGTCGTCGCTTGCTGACGGCTGACCGCCGACGGCTGACGGCTTTCAGCTTTTGCAGGCCAGCGGCAAAGCCAATGGTGAAGATGGGATAGGCCGGGATAATGACCTGAAACCAGTTGCCGAAGCGATAGCCCCAGCAAAAGATAGCGTAGATAATGAGCGTACTATACAAGAAGATGGCCCGGCGGCGACCGAGAAAGGCCAGCCCGATTAAACCGCCGAAAAAGACCAGCCAGGTCAGTTCATAGCCCATCAGTGCCGGAAATTCATCGGTAAAAAGGGCATGCAGCCCCAGACCGGGGGCGAGTTCATCGCGGCCTTGTTGGATGGTGATGAACTCGACAAACCAGGCCCAAGCCGTCGGCCAGGTGCCTTCGCCGCGCCATTCGGGATGTTGGGCACCCCGGATGTAGATGTAAAGGTAGCTAAGTAGAGGCAGTGCCGTTACGCCCACCGCTTTGAGAATAAGGAGCGGGCGTTTGAGGTAAGACCACAGCATCGGTCCGTGGGGCGTTTGTTTTGAGAAGATAAACCACAGCAGCGGCGGCATAATAAATAAGGTTGTTACCATGTTGGCCAGCATCGTGCCGCTGATGAAGGCCATGGCCAGCAGCAGCGAGTCGCGCGGTTTTTCATCCCATCGAAAAGCGAGCCAGATGAGAAGCAGCGTTTGAAAGACGGCGCTGGTGTACTGCTCGGTGGTGACGCTGTAATACCAAAAAAAGAAGGTGGTGGCGTGGAAGGCCGTCAACAAAACGGCTGGAAGCCAATCGTCGAAGATGTCGAGAAGGATAAAATACAGTACCATCAGCGAGGCCAGCCCCCAAATCATCGAATAAGCCGACAAGATTTGGATAGGGTTGAGCATCCAACCCAAGAGCAGCTGTCCCAAACGAAACCAAAGCCAACCGCCCATCGTGTAAAGCGGGTAGCCGGGAGAATTGCTGGGCCGTGCTTCGACCTGAGCATATTGGTGGGTAATAAGATCGCCGCCGGTCAGTTCATCGGGACGCAGACCGTTGTCGAGAGTCAAGACGTACAGAAGCGTAATGGCGAGTAAGAGCAGTACGCCGCCCCATCGACGCCATTGCATAGGATTATTGCTTGGGTGCATGATTCTTTAAGTCACGTTTAATTATGGGGGCGTACTATAGGCTAGGAGAATTGGCTTGTCAAGAAGGATCATTATTGACAGAACGGCCTGACATCTCTACCATGGATAACAATTTGAATCTCTATTGCATTTTCAAACCTATTGTGACCGTATGAACGACCAACCAATAACGCAAATTTCAAAAGCCCAAGATTTAGAGCCAATACCCTCAACCGCCGCCAAGATTTGGAATATGGTGAGCTTGTTATTAACTATAGCGGGTATCGGTTTAATGGGTGTTGGCGGTTTTATGTATCTGGCTCAGATGATTGAAGCGAGCAAGCCACCGCCGGCCCGAATTATAGAAGTAACGGTGGATCCCAATCCTATTTCAACCGCGACTATCTTGCCCAGCCCCACCCTGACGGCGGTTAGTGTGGCGGCGGTTGATACGCCCGAACGTCAGCCCACCCTATCTAATCGCCTGGCCGACTCGCTGCCAACCGAAGCCCAGGCCGATGTCATCATCGAGCCTTCGCCTGCAGCGACGGAGGCCGAATCCGAACCGGCGCTGCCGACGGCTACAGCCACCCTTCCGGCTACCGACACGCCGACCACTGACTCAGCACTGTTATCGGACGAAGCCCTGTCATTAGCCGACAACCCACTGGTGGTGGTCGAAGACGAAGCGGCCCCTCCGGTTGAGGCTGCGGTCGAAGTTCCGGCTCCTGTAGCTCCTGATGAAGTGCCGCCCGCTCCGGCCACACCGTCCACGACCGATGGCATACGCCTCAACCGTATTGTCGCCGAGAGCATCGGCCTGGACGCAGAGGTTGTTGAGGTTGGCTGGACGCCGGTTGTCGAAAATGGAGTTACCTCCAATGTGTGGGTTGTGGCCGACTACGCCGCCGGCTGGCATAAGAACTCGGCGCTGCCTGGTCAGGGCGGTAACGTTGTTCTTTCCGGACATCACAATATCAAAGGCGAAATTTTCCGCTACATTGTCGATATTGAACCGGGGGCGACCATCACGCTGTATGATCAAGAAGGGCATGTCTTTAACTACTTTGTCGAAGACAAATTTATCGTTAAAGACAAAGGCGAACCGGAGGCGGTTCGACGCGAAAATGCCAAATGGATCGGCCCTTTTAATGAGGAACGACTAACGCTGGTGACCTGCTGGCCTTACAGCAATAACACCCACCGTGTTATCGTCATCGCCAAACCGCTTGTTAGCGAACCGCAAGTGGGTGGATAAGTTAGTAACACTAAATCTTATGTATTTTCTTCACACACCGATTATTTGGGAGCAGTTTCCGCAGCTCGTGCCGGGCATGATGGTGATCGACAACGTTCGTCCGGACGTTGAGGTCGATCATCTGCTTGAGCCGCTGTACCAACGCGCTCGAGCGCGATTGAGTCAAGAGTCGGAAGGCCAAATGCCCGAGGTAAGCGCATGGCGGCGGGTATACAGCCAGATGGGCCTTAAACCGACCAAATATCGTTCAGCAGCCGAGGCGTTGCTGCGCCGTTTTCGCAAAGAGGATGATCTGCCTACGCTGCATCCGCTGGTTGACCTTTGCAATGCTGTGTCGGTCGCTTTTGCTCTGCCGGTTGCGGTCATTGATGTAGAGCAAGTAGCTTCATTTCTTGAAGTTCGTCCGGCGGTAGGCACAGAAAAATATCTTTCCTTCAGCAACGAAATCGAAACGCCACCGGCGGGTGAAATCATCTTTGCCGATGCCGCGGATGAAGTCCACGCCCGACGCTGGACGTTTCGCCAAAGCCGCCGCTCGACAGTTAGCGCCGAAACTTCTCGTGTCCTCATTGTGAGCGAGGCCATGCATGAAACAGGTCTGGTCGATATGAAAGCCCTCATGGAAATGCTTGTTGCCGGTTTAAGCGAACTGTATGAGCCGCCTCGCCAACAGGCTATCCTCACCCCCGATGTTCCTCGCTTTGAGTTTTAGTGTCATGTAGAGACTAAGAAAAAGCATAAAAAAAGAGAAAATTAAAGATAAGCGTACTGCTGGTAAAAAACGCTAAACTTTCTATCATAGAACTTAAACAGATTTTCCACAAAGTAGTACTATTTGCTCTATTGAAGTATGCTTTAAATCAGATAAAATTATAAGTACCAGTGCTGGGGAAGACTGGTTTGAATTGTACCTTAAAATAGTTTGTTCAATTATTTAAAAAATAAGCGCCCTCAATTGGGCTTCCTGGGGAGGAAGTTTTTTTAATTGAGGGCGCTTATTGTTTTCCGGTGTCGGTTGGTCCCAACTTGTTTCTTGAACCAGGAAGGGAACCATGAACAACCAATCCATTTTCGCATTTTGTATTCGTATCTGTATCTCGACCGCGCTTGCCGTAACAACATCTTTCTTTTTTCTGTATGTGTCTCGGGCTGATAACCCACAGGCACAAGCTGGCTATCCGACCCGTGTTACCATTCCAACTATTGGATTGGATCAGAAAATTCAGCCGGTAGGAATTATCCCCGTTATTGTTGACGGAAATACCTACTTTACGTGGGATGTTTTAGATAACCACGTAGGCTGGCACAATCGTTCGGCTCTTTTGGGTCAAACGGGAAATACTGTTTTATCAGGCCACAGCAATGTTAAAGGCCGGGTTTTTTATAATCTTTACAAATTACATATTGGGGATGAGATAACGATAATGTCAGGGGAGCAGAGTTATCGATATCGTATTACTCAAAAATTGTTGGTCCAAGAAAAAGGGGCATCTATTGAAACACGCATAAAAAATGCACAGTGGATTGCCCCTAGTGAGGATGAACGTATAACCTTAGTCACCTGCGCACAGCCGGGGGCAACTCACCGTCTCATTGTTGTTGCCCATCCGGTGCTAACAATATACTAAACGCTTTCGTTGGGCTGAAGGGGAAGCACGATGGCAAATTGGCTTCCCCTTCCTTTTTCGCTCCTAATCACAATCTCACCTTGGTGCATTTTTACCAGACGATCGACCAGGGTTAAACCAATACCAATACCTTCATAATAGCGAGTATTAGAGCTATCAGCCTGAACAAATGGTTTTAGTAGAGCGTCGACATCGGACATATCGAAGCCGATGCCGGTATCCCATACGGTAAAATTAACTTTCTGCTCTTGAACCGATGCGGTCATCTTAATGCCTATCTGGCCACCAGAAGGCGTAAATTTAACAGCATTATCAAGTAAGTTGATCATAATATGCTTTAAACGAACGGGATCGGCTGTTATAGTGATTAAGTCATCAACATCGAGAGCAATCTGAATATTCTTCTTATCCGCCGATTGTTTAACAAGCTGGGCGGCCTCGCGGCAGATTTTAGCTGCATTTACCCTTTCAGGTTTTAACTGCAACATCTCGGCTTCAATATTCACAAAATCCAAAATCTCTTTAATTAAGTTAAGTAAATGATAGGCACTTTGCTTTAAGGTTGAAACCGTCCTGGACTGCCCTTCGTTTAACGCACCGTAAACTTCTTCGCTTAAAACATCCGATAAGCCAATGATTGCGTTTAAGGGTGTGCGCAGTTCGTGATTCATAATGCGTAAAAAATCGGTTTTAACCCGATTTGCTTGGGCCTCTTTCTCTTTGGCCACTTGCAATTGTTGGTGGCTCTCGCCCAAATCAGCGTATAATTGTTGTAATTCTTGGCGTTGGTTTTCAATAGCGATAAGGTCACAATAGGATCGGAGAGCGGTTGTTAGCGTAGTGAACAGCTTTTGGCGCGTTAGTTCGGATTTTGTTTTATAGTCGTTAATAGCGTAATTTAGGATAACGGACTCTTCCGGTGCTTCGCCCGGTTGGCCGGTTCTCAGAATAATTCTGACAAATTTGTTGTCAAGATCATCCCGCATCCATTGCGCCAGTTTTAAACCGGAGTCTTTTTCCTCCATCACAATGTCTAGCAAAATCACGGCAATATTCGGATAGGCCTTCATCAAATTCATCGCCTCGACGGTAGAATATGCCGAGATGAATTTGATTGACTGCTGTTGAAATGTGAAACGGCGCAAAGCTAACTTTGTCACATCATGAACTTCATGATCATCATCGACAATAAGCACTTTCCAACACGCTTCACCTTCACCTTCGGTGTTGTCCGTAATCTCCTCATCATCATAAAGAATTAAATCTTCATCTTGAGGAAATAGTTCGTCATTATATAAGTGATTGATTTTTGATTTGACCATGAATGGTCCCATTTTTCGTATCCGTACAATGTAATAGTGAATTGATTATATACTATAAGACATTTTATAGAATATCAGGTAACAATAAAAAATTCTGTGTAGAAAATGTATAAACTTTGTGCCTTTTTTCTTAAAAACCCGAATAAAAAATATAGACCTATTTATTTCTACCAGAAATGCTAAAAAATAAAAAGCCCGGCTAAACCGGGCTAATCGTATTATACTTTTGAATGCGCTTACTTACGCATAGGCTAAACTTTCTCTTACGCTGATTGACACGGCGCTCCGGGCCGGCATAATTGAAGCCAGCGTAGCGATAACCACCACCACACCCAACCATACCAAAACTGCTTGAACATCGTACAAATAGTCCAGATTGATATTGAACATAGCCTGACCTACAATATTGGCTAAAGGACGACTCAATAGAAACGATAATGGTACGGCAATGGCCCAACTAACCAGTCCTTGTAATACCCCTTCTAAAATAAACATCAGCATCAACACCGGCGTTTTGGCTCCGATTGCTCGCATCACGCCGATTTCTTTGGTGCGCTCAACTACGCTAATTGAAAGCGAGCCGGTCAGGCCGATGCCGCCCACAATCGCCATAATGAAGGCCAAGGCGAAGAGCATACCCAGATATTGCACAAAAAAGTTATCGAAAAAGCTGCGATCTTCCGCAATGGTTTGGGTGTCTTCAACTTCCCAGTTGCGATGCTCAAACATCTCTTTCAACTTAACCGTCAAAGCGGCGGTTGCCGCCGGCGAAGTGTCCTGGCTACGAACCAATAACAGCTTGCCGACATCGTGCTTGGTGGTTGCGTTGAAAATGGCTTCTTGCGGGGCATAGATGGCATCCGGCTCCGGCACTACGGATAGCACGCGGTAAAAACCAACGACCTGCCATTTATCGTCGCCCAGTTCACCGAGATCGAGCGTTATCGTTTCACCCAAGGTGATATGATTATCTTCGGCCGTCTCCTCATTAATGACTACAGCCCGATCATCGCCGGGCCGCAACCAGCGACCGGCCACAATAAGCGGTTGGGTCATATTGCTGCCGGTGGGTACGCCAAAGAGCGTGCCCCCTGTACCGGCTTCTTTGGTCGCCTGTCCTGCCCTCAGAATCGAGGCCGGCTGCTGAAATCGCAATTCTACGTCAGTGACGCCCGGTATCGACTTGGTCATTCTCACGATACGATCGATGCGCTGGTTATCTTCAAATTCAAGCCGGGTTTGATAATCGCGCCGGGCCAACTCGTTATCAACCGTTAACTGAATAGAGTTGGAGAGAGTCAAAACCATTAAAAAGAGGGTCCCTGCTGTAATGAGAACCATCTGGGTTAGCCCCAGCCGCCCTTTGCGCCGAAAGACGTTGGCCAGAGCCATAGCGTTGGGGGCCGAAAGAAAACGGCGGCTGACGCGCTCGATCCACCGATCGAAGCCGCTGGATCCGAAGTTACCGCCCAAACCATAGTTGGCGATGGCCGCTCGAACGGTGGTCAACACCCCACTGAAAACCGGAATGAGCGCCGCCAACAGAGGCACTGCCAATGCGGCTGCCACCTGAATGATGACGGCTCGCGTTGAAAATTCAAATGTGCTGTGGTCGATATTGAAAATGTCGAGAAAATAACCGGCGGCGTTAAAGGCCACATACGCCCCCAACGGCAGCGAGATAAACAGCGCCAGCGAGCCGTAAACCAGGACACCGGTTAAGTACACTTTGATAATTGTACCGGTACGCCCACCGATGGCCTTCATAACCCCAATCTGGCTCTTTTGTTCGGTAATTAGGGCCGATAAGGTGTTGTAAACCAGCACCACGCTCATAAAAAGTGATACCACCGCCAGCAGCTGCAGTACCAGATTAAGCCCGACAAAAAAATCGCTGCCCCAATGCTCATCCGGTTTATTGTAAAAGGTAACGGCGACACTGACCCCTTCTTTGCCCAGCCGATCCTTAATCTCCGAGGCTATATCGCGTGCAAAATCGTCGCTGTATGGTTCAACTTGTACGAGCAGTTGGTTAAACTCACCTTTGGGAATATTGAACCGTTCCAGGCTTTGAGCATCGACAAAAAAGCGAGGATTATCGCCAAAATCCGATGAAGTCATAAAATGGTGGCGAATTTTGCCTGATAACGGCAGCGCCCGGTCGGTGCCATCCAGTTCAAAGAGTATCTCGTCGCCAAAATCCAGATCAAGCGACTCCGCCGTGCGAATGTCGATGCCGATATGATCGCGGTGGGGCCACTCACCGGCCTTCAATTGGAGCAGGCTAAATTTTTGATCCTCATAGTCGTTGCGCATGACCAGTTGGGCCGGCTGCCAATCATCTTCAGCCGTCAACCGATAGCGCACCGACAGTTCGTTAAGCGGCTCGACATCCTTGACGCCGTTGATGTTTTTTAGCCGGATAGCGGTATCTTCGTCGATGCGGTCAGCCAGATACATGGTCATGTGGGCCGAGTTGATCGACTCGTGAACGCGGTTGAGGTTGGGAATGAGTTGGTCGATCATGCCAAAAATCGCGCCCAGGGCGAAAACACCGGCGGAGATGCTGATAACGGCTAAAACTGTCCGTATTTTGTGGTGCCATAAATCGGACCAAACTTTGTTCCAGATAACGCTCATAGATTTATCTCCCGTTTTGAAAGGCCTCAATACAATTCAGTAGACCGCACGTTTGCGGCCTACAGAGATTTCACCCTGACAGATCAATTGCTTGGTATAAGCTCAGAAGCTGCTGGTCGTTGATTGGAATGAGGGGAATACGTTTGCTTGCTTTTTTAGGTGTAGGGGGGGTCGGTTTTGGTCGGGCTGTGATCGAGCGCGTAAAGAACGGGTTAAGCTGTAAATTGTTTATAAATGAAAAATCTAACGGGCAATACATGGTTTATCTCCCTGGTTGTGACTAAAAGAAAACTGCGACTTTTATTATGCTTAGTTGGCCACAGCAATCGCATTCTGCTGCCGCACAACCTCATCACGCGCGATGCGACCGTTGACAATCTCGATGCGGCGCGGAACACGGTGGGCGAGTTCTTTATCGTGGGTGACCATAATCATGGTTTTACCCTGGTCAACCAGTTGGCTAAACAGATCGAATACTTCGGCCGCAGTGCGGCTGTCGAGGTTGCCGGTCGGTTCATCACCAAC